>NZ_LGCW01000293.1:0-48230 GCF_001279365.1 Streptomyces sp. NRRL F-5755
CTCGGTCGGGCTCGGGGTCGGCTCCGTCGGACTCGGGGTCGGCTCCGTGGGGGACGGGGTCGGTTCCGTGGGCGACGGGGTGGGCTCGGTCGGACCCGGAGTGGGCTCGGTCGGGCCGGGGGTGGGCTCCGTCGGGCCCGGCGTCGGCTCGGTGGGAGTCGGGATCGGCTCGGTCGGAGAGGGGGTGGGTTCCGTCGGAGACGGGGTCGGCTCGGTCGGGCTCGGGGTCGGCTCCGTCGGACTCGGGGTCGGCTCCGTGGGGGACGGGGTCGGTTCCGTGGGCGACGGGCTGGGCTCGGTCGGCGACGGCGACGGCTCCGTGGGCGACGGACTCGGCTCCGTCGGGCTCGGCGACGGCTCCGTAGGCGACGGTGACGGCTCGGTCGGCGACGGACTCGGCTCCGTCGGGCTCGGCGACGGCTCCGTCGGAGACGGACTCGGCTCCGTGGGCGAAGGCGACGGCTCCGTAGGGCTCGGTGTCGGGCTGGGTGTCGGCCTCTGGTCACGGCAGTCCGGCAGGTCGCCGTTGAACGGGTAGTTGTGCATCTCGGCGCCGGACGTCGAGGTGTGCACCAGCGAACCGACCGTGAAGAACCGGCCGTTCATGCCCGGCACCGACACCGTCGTCGTGCTGCCCTGCTTGCCGACCAGCACGCTCCCCTGGAACTGCGCGCCGCCCTTGAACTCCACCGTGTTCGCGTCCGGGAAGTTCCACAGCAGCCGCTGGCGGATGCCGGGCGGCTGGAGGTCGTGGCCGATGTACGTGTTGATCGTGCGCGCGTCGCCGACCATGTTGACCAGGACGGTCGCGCCCTCCGGAATCCCGGTGAAGGTGATGCCCTGGGCGCCGCCGTTGCGCCCCACCAGGTCGAAGTCGACGTTGAAGACCTGCAGGGCGGACCTGCCGTCACCGGTGAAGACCGTCGAGTAGCCCTGGTTGACGGCGGTGCCGGTCGCGGGCCGCGGCCCGTCCCCGGTCCGCGCGTAGCACCGACTGCTCGCCGTGAGGTCGGGCACCAGCCTGCGGTACGGGTCGGCGACGCCGGGCCGCTGGTCCGCCTGGGGAATCACGGTGCCGCTGAGCCTGCCCTCGTAGGCGACGACTCCGTGGGTGCTGCCCTCCTCGGCGAGCAGCCGCTGCCCGGGGGCGATGGTGACGTCGCCGCCCACGGTCAGGAAGTCGGAGCCGTTGGGCGGCGGCACCCGGGAGCCGACGCCGACGACGCCCACGTTGTAGACGCTGGACCCGCCGGTCTTGTTCATCTCGAAGGAACCGAGGGTGACGATCTTCCCTTCGGCCTCCGCGGCCGAGCCGCCGACGCGGAAGTCCCCGCCGACGAAGATGTTGAGGTTCTCGTCCCGGCCGGGCACCGGTCCGTTGTTCGGATCGTCGTACGAGGACGGGCAGCCGCTCCCCAGGCACGGGCCGAGCCCGTCGGGCAGCGGGGCCGCGAAGCCGAATGCCGCGAACAGGCCGAGGAGCACCGCGGCGACGGCTCCCAGTGCGGCGGCACCCACCACATGGGACCGTTTTGTCTTTTTTGCAGGCATATGGGAACTATGTACGCCTACGGGGTGGGCAGCCGGACAGCCCGCGCACCCGTACGGCGAGTCCCCCTGTCCAGCCGACAGCCGGCCGCCCCACCCGCGGCCCCCGCCTGATGCCCCGTCAGGCCGCCTTCAGCTCCTGCCGCTGCCGCCCCAGGCCGTCGATCTCCAGCTCCACCACGTCACCGGCGCGCAGATACGGCTTCGGCTCCGGGCAGCCCATCGCCACGCCCGCCGGGGTTCCGGTGTTGATGACGTCGCCCGGGTACAGGGTCATGAACCGGCTGAGGTAGCGGACCACTTCGGCCACCGGGAAGATCTGCTCGGCGGTCGTGCCGTCCTGCCGCAGCGTGCCGTTGACCCACAGCCGTACGCCCAGCGCCTGCGGGTCGGGCACCTCGTCGGCCGTCACCAGCCACGGGCCCAGCGGGTTGAACGTCTCGCAGTTCTTGCCCTTGTCCCACTGGCCGCCGCGCTCGATCTGGAACTCGCGTTCGGAGACGTCGTGCGCGATCGTGTAGCCGGCGACGGCGGCGCGGGCCTCGTCGTCGGTCTCCAGATAGCGCGCGGTCCGGCCGATGACGACGGCCAGTTCGGCTTCCCAGTCGGTCTTCTCGCTGCCGCGCGGCACCAGCACCGGGTCGTCGGGCCCCACGACCGTGTCGGGCGCCTTCAGGAAGACGATCGGTTCGGCCGGGACGGCGGCGCCGGTCTCGCGGGCGTGGTCGTGGTAGTTCAGCCCGATGCACACGATCTTGCCGATCCGGGCGACGGGCGGTCCGGTGCGCAGCCCGGCCGGGTCCAGGCGCGGCAGCTCACCGGCGGCGGCCGCCGCCCGTATCCGCTCCAGGGCCGGGGCGTCCGCCAGCAGGGCGCCGTCGATGTCCGTGACCAGCGACGACAGGTCGCGCAGGGCGCCCTGCTCGTCGAGCAGCGCCGGGCGTTCCGTCCCCACCCAACCGACACGCAGCAGCTTCATCGGTACAACTCCCGTGGTCGAAGGGTCGGTCCGGGAGGGCTCTCCCGGACCGGCCGATGGGGACGGCCATCGAGCGATTCGGACGATCGTCCAAGAACGGCGTCCGCTCCGCAAGACCCGGTTCACGTACTGGACCGTTACCCGGCGGTACGTGCCCGGGCCGCGGCCTCCTTCTCCGGCATACGGTCCGCACCCCCGCCCCGGTGCAGCAGCGCCCGCTCGCACGCCGTCCACGCCGTGGTCGTCACCAGGTAGAGCGCCGCCGCCAGCGGCAGCACCGCGACGCTGATCAGCGTCCCGAAGGACAGCAGCGGCATGACCTTCAGCATCCCGCCGAGTCCGGGCACCGCGCCGTCGACGGCCGTTCCCCCCTCGGCGCTCCGCGCCATCGCCGTACGCGCCCGCCGGTAGTTCCAGAAGGCGACCGCCGCGGCCAGGGCGAACAGCGCGAGGTAGACCAGCCCGTGCGGCCCGAACGGCCCGCCGTCGGCGAGGGCCTGCGACCAGTGGCCGCCGAGCGGCGCGCCCAGCAGGGTGTGTCCGAGCAGGCCGCTGCCGTCGTCGGTGAACAGGTGGTACATGAGGAAGAAGACGGGCAGTTGCAGGAGCGCCGGCAGGCAGCCGGCCAGCGGCGAGGAGCCGGTCTCGGCGTAGAGCGCGGCCGTCGCCTCCCGCAGCCGTTCCGGGTCCTTCGCGTACTTCCGCCGCAGCTCGGCCAGGCGCGGGGCGTGTGCGGCGCGGGTCTTCTCGCCGCGGGCGGCGGCGCGGGCGAGCGGGTGCAGGGCGGCCCGTACGCCCAGGGTGAAGAGGATGATCGCGGCGGCCGTCGCGGAGGCGCCGAAGAGCGGTTCGATGAGGTCGGCAGCCTGGGACAGCGCGCCGCCCAGGGTGGAGAAAACGGACATGGGTGAGCCCTCCACGGGTCTCGTCGTGCCGGGGAAGAGGTCGGCGTGACGAGCCGCGCGGGGCCGGAGCCCCCGCACAGTGCGAGGTGAAGGCGCCTACGCGGCCGTCGGGAGGGGACGGCCGGGTGCCCTGGGCCGCGGACGGCCGGCGGCGTCGGGATCGCGCTGCGGCAGGAAGGCCGTACGGCGTTCCCGGTCGCGCAGGGCGGTGCGGACGCGGCCCGGCGGTTCGGGCCGGGCGAGCGCGGCGGCCAGGAAGGCGCGGCACAGCAGCAGCACGGCGGCGGTGGTCGCGGCGGCGGCGAACGCGGGCGCCAGTCCGCTCTGGGCGAGCAGGAACCCGGAGAGCAGGAAGAAGAGCGCGCCCACGTACAGCCGCCAGGCGTCGGCAAAGCGCTGCAACGTGTTCACTCCCTTCCGTACTCGTACCGGCTGTTCCGCCGGTGTCCGCCCCAGCGTAACCGCAGCGGCGGCGGGCGGGGCGGCGGCCCCGGAGGGGAGCCCGGGGCCGCCGCGGTCGGGGTGCGCCCGTCACAGCCCGTTGACCCGGGCCTCCCGGGCCATGCCCAGCGGGCGGATGGTGGAGGCGACGGCCCGCGCCCGGCGCCCGGCCCGTGAGCGGTAGCGCCGTACGTGGGCCATCAGGCGACGGCTGCGCAGCGCCATCTCCAGCTCGAAGCGGGTACGCGGATCGCGCAGCGCGGGACCGAAGAGCTTCTCGATCTGCCGCAGGCGGTAGCGCACCGTCTGCGGGTGCACCTGGAGCACCTTCGCCGCCTCCGGCGCGCCGCCGCCCTCCAGCCAGGCCAGCAAGGTGACCTCCAGCCGTTCGCTCTGCCGTGGCGTCAGGTCCTCCAAAGGGCTCAGCCAGCGCGAGGAGAGCGCCCGCGCCAGCGATTCGTCCTGGAGGAGGAGCAGCGCCGAGAGGTGGTCGTCGACGAAGGCCGGGCGCGTGTCGGGGCCGCCGCGGCCGGGCGAGAGGGCCAGCAGGGTGCGCGCCCAGCGCAGCGAAGAGGCGGTGTCACCGGCCGGTACGGCGTGCCCGACCGCCGCCGCCCGCCCCTTGAGCGCGGCCTCCAGCCGGGCGCGGGTCTGCGTACCGGGATCGGGCACGAGCAGGCAGGTGTCGCCGTCCACCGTGCCGATCAGGGCGTCCCCGAGGGCGGCGGCCAGCTGGGGTGCTTCGGCGGGCGAGGTGAGGGCGATGGCCTGGACGAAGCCCGGTACGGGCCAGCCGGCGCAGCGGGCCACCTCGCAGAGGGCGACCTCGGAGACGTCCTTGGTCCCGGAGAGGGCGGCGAACAGTTCCCGGCGGGCGGGCGCGACCGGCAGCGGGGTGACGACGAGATCCTTGGGGCGCCGGGCGCGTTCCGCGGTGTCCTGGTAGCCGAGCGCCACCAGCATGGCCTGTTCCACGGCCCAGCGGGCCTCTTCGGCGCCCATTTCCGCGAGAAGTGCGGAAAAGGCGGGAAATCCGCTCCGCAGCTCCTCGGTCACCTTACCGGCGAGCGCCGGGAGTTCCTTCTTCAGAACGCGGGTCCATTCACCGCGGGGGCGTGACCAGATGCGGGTCAGGAGATCACACATCGCTACCTCGTTCCTGGCGTGATGCGGAGGGGGGGTTGCGGCCCTGCTGCCCGGCGGCATGGTGCGGACGCGCTCCGGGCGGTGGTCCTGCTTGGAGGGGCACCATCCGGAGTTACCCGCCGTAACTTCGATGCCGGTGCAGGAATTTGTCACAGCGCGATAAACCGCAGGACGCTCCGGCGGCCTTCCGTGATGCTGCTGCACATCCCGATCACTACCGCCCGGTACCTGCCTTTGCGCGGCCCGGCGGGACACGGCCACGGATAACCGTGGCGAATTTCGGTGAATTGCGCACCACGCGAACCGGTTACGGCCGGGCCGTCGCCCGCTCGTACTCCGTACTCGACTCCCCTCCTCAAGGAGGCCCGATGCCCGCATCCCGTCTGCGGACCGTCCTGCGCCCGGCCCTGCCGGCCGTCGTGCTCCTCTTCCTGGCCGTGGCCACCCATGCCGGCGCGCCCCGGCGCATCCTGGACTTCCTGGACTTCGGTGCCGGTGTGCTCGCACTGGTCTCGCTCACCGGCACCGTGCTGTGGGGCCTGGCCGCCACCGACCGGATGCTGCTGCACTCCGGCCACCGGCTGGTCGCCCAGGCCGTGCACCGCGGCACCGGCGTCGCCGGGCTCGGCTTCCTCGCCCTGCACATCGGGGTGAAAGTCGCCCGCGGCCGGACCGGCGGCACGGCTGCCGCGGTGCCGTTCGCCGACGGCGGCCGCCCGCTGCTCATCGGCCTCGGCACGCTGGCCGGTTACCTGTTCCTCGCGGCGGCGGTGACGGGCGCGGTGCGCGGCGCGTTCACCTCGCGGCGCGGGTCGCGGTGGTGGCGGCTGCTGCACATGGGCGCGTACGCGGCGTGGTGCGCGGCGCTGGTGCACGGCCTGAAGTCGGGCCGTCCGGCGGCTGGTTGGGCGACGGCGGCGTATCTGCTCTGCGTGGCGGGCGTCGCGGTGGTGCTCGTGCTGCGGGTGCGGGGGCCGCGGCAGGCCCAGGCGCCGGGCGGCCGGCCATGACGTACCGCTGACACCCACGACGTACCGCTACGCGCGAAGACTCCGCCGGTACGCCCGCGGAGCCCACCCCCGTACGCCCCAGCAACCCACCCCACACCCGGAGTTCCCCATGACACTCCTCGCGCCTGCCACCACGATCCCCCTGCCCGCCGTCGGGCGCGCGCCCGTCGTACCGGCGCTCGCCGCGCTCGGGCCGCCCCGGCTGCTGGCCGGGCTGGACGGGGCGGAGCGGCTGGACCGGGTCGCGCACCTCACCCGGCACGGCAGCCCGCCGGATCTGTCCGCGAGCGAGCTGGTGGCGCTGGCCGAGGACACCGGTCTGCGCGGCCGCGGCGGCGCGGGCTTCCCCTTCGCGCGCAAGCTGAGCGCCGTCCTGGAGGGGCGGCGGCGCACGGACGGGCGCGCCGCCGTGGTCGTCAACGGCAGTGAGGGCGAGCCCAGTTGCCTCAAGGACGCGGCGCTGCTGCTGTACGCGCCGCACCTGGTGCTGGACGGCGCGCTGCTGGCCGCGCGGGCGCTCGGCGCCGAGGAGGTCGCGATCGGGGTGACGCGCGCCGACGTGGCCCGCTCGGTGCGCCGGGCGATCGCCGAGCGCGGCCCGCTGTCCACGCCGGTACGGGCACAGCTGCTGACGGAACGCTTCGTCACCGGCGAGGGCACCGCGCTCACCGACGGCCTCAACCGGGGCCCCGGCCTGCCCTCGGGCCGCAAGGTCCGCTCCAGCGAACGCGGCCTGAACGGCCTGCCCACCCTGCTGTCCAACACCGAGACGTACGCCCAGCTCGCCGTCGCCGCCCGGCTCGGCGCCCTCGGCTTCCGCACCACCGGCGACCCCGCCGAGCCCGGCACCGTCCTGCTGACCGTGGCCGGCGAGCGGGTCGTGGAAGCGCCGACCGGGGTGCCGCTCGCCCGCGTATTGGCCCTGTGCGGACTCGGCCCTGGCCAGGGCGTGCTCGTCGGCGGCTACCACGGCACCTGGCTGTCGCCGTCCGCCGCCGCCACGGCCGTCCTCACCCGCGAGGCCCTGGCCACACATGGCGCGGTGCTCGGGGCGGGCGCGGTGCTGCCACTGCCGGAGGGCACCTGCCCGGCGGGCGAAACCGTACGGGTCGCGCGCTGGCTGGCAGCCGAATCCGCCGGGCAGTGCGGGCCTTGCGTGCTGGGCCTGCCTGCCCTTGCCGATGCCCTTGGCCAGGCGGTGGGCGGTGGCGGTCAGCGCGCGCTGGACGCCGTACGGGCACGGATGCGGGCCGTGGAACGGCGCGGTGCGTGCAGCCACCCCGACGGCACCGCCCGCTTCGTCGCCTCGGCACTGGCCGCCTTCCCCGAGGAGTTCGCCGGGCACGCACACGGTGCCGGGTGCGGCCGTCCGGTGCTCGGCGTACTGCCGGTGACGGGCGAGGAGGCGTACGGGTCCGCCAGCGCGCCCGGAACCGGCGGCGGGCGGCACGCCGGTGGCCACACGTCCACGCGCGCGTCCCGGCCCCCCGCCCCCGGCCAACGGCTGCTCGTGGACTGGACGCTGTGCCAGGGCCACGGCCTGTGCGCCGACCTCGTACCCGGCATGGTCCGGCTCGGCGCCGACGGCTACCCGGAGCGCGCCACCATGCCGCTGCCCGCCCGGATGCGCCGCCGCGCACAGCTCGCCGTACGCCGCTGCCCGGCGCTGGCGCTGCGCATCCAAGACGCCACCTGACCCGAAGAGGTCCTCAGCGGAGCCCACTTGGGCGCGGTTTTTGTCCCCCGATGACAACTTCCGCCCCACCTGAACACCGGCCCCCCACCCCTCGTACCCCGCAGACAGCACACCCCGTACCTCGGAGAACCCCGAAGGAGACCCCCGTGAACCAGCACACGCCCACCGGCACGGCCACCGCCCGCACCGCCCGGACGCCGCGCCCCGCCCGCTGTTCCGACGCCCAGCGGCGGCACGCCGCGCTGGCCGTGACGGCCGCCGCCGTCATGGCGCTCACCACCGCCTGCGGCTCCGGCGGCAGCACCAACGCCGCGCCGGTGGCCAACGGCAAGACCCAGTCGGCCAGCGGCGGTTCCACCGGATACGGCTCCGGCTATGGTTCCGGCGACAGCGGCTACGGCGCGGACAAGGGCCAGGCCGGCGGTGACGGCTACGGCTCGTCCGGCGACAGCACCCGGCCCGCCGCGCAGGGCGCCCCCGCCGGGACGCTCGCCCTGCGCCAGTCCCCCGAGCTGGGCCCGGTCGTCACCGACAGCAAGGGCATGACCCTCTACCGCTTCGACAAGGACACCGCCGAGCCGCCCAACTCCGCCTGCTCCGGCGCCTGCGCGACCACCTGGCCGCCGGTGCCCGCCGACGACACCGCCGCCGCCTCCGGCATGGCCGCGAGCGCCCTCGGCTCGGTCACTCGCGCCGACGGCAGCAAGCAGCTGACCATCAACGGCTGGCCCGCGTACCGCTACGCCAAGGACACCGCCCCGGGCGACACCAAGGGCCACGGCGTCGGCGGCACCTGGAACGCGTTCGCACCCGATGGCAAGAAGGCCACCGCCGGGCCCGCCGCCGACGTCTCCGTCTTCGACCAGCCCAAGCTGGGAAAGCTGCTCGTCGACAAGGAGGGCCGGACGGTCTACCGCTTCAACAAGGACAGCGCCTGGCCGATGAGGTTCGGGTGCAACGGCGCCTGCCTGGACACCTGGAAACCCGTCGCGCCCGCCGACAAGAGCAAACTGGAGGGCGTCCCCGAGAAGCTGATCAGCACCGTCACCCGCCCCGACGGCACCAAGCAGCTGGCCGTCGACTGCTGGCCGGTCTACACCTTCAGCGGCGACCGGCAGCCGGGGGACGTCAAGGGGCAGGGGAAGATGGGCACGTGGTTCGCCGTCTCCCCGGAGGGCAAGAAGATCACTTCGCCGGCGACGGGCTGACCTCCGGCGCGCCGCCCGCGCCCGGCCCGTCCTCTTCCGTGTCCAGGTCCGACGCCAGCACTTCGGAGTCCGGCCGGTCGTCCACGGGCCGCGGTCCCAGCCAGGTCACCGCGAGCGCCACCACCAGGTTCACCGCGAGCGCCACGATCCCCGCGTTCATGCCGCCCACCGGGTCGTGCTCGGTGAAGACCAGCCCGCAGACCACCACGAGGCCCACGGCCAGTCCGGCGACCGCCCCGTACAGCGTCAGCCGCCGCCATACCAGCCCCAGCAGAATCATCGGGACCAGCTGCGCCATCCCTTCGTACGAGATGAGCGAGAGCCGCACCAGGGTGTTCGGCGCGGTGTACGTCAGCAGCAGCGCCAGCGCGCCCGCCACCACGACGACCACCTGCGACCACAGCTTCTGGCGGTTCGCCAGCCGGGGCACCGCGCCCAGCACGCTCCTCCCCCACATCGCGCCGATGACCAGCATGAACACGGCCATCGGCACGATGGAGGAGAGCGCCGCCGCGACACCGGTCACGCCCACCAGCCAGGCCGGCAGCGAGTCCACCACCAGCTTGAACAGCGCCAGGTTGGAGTCCGCGCCGGTCAGTCCCGGCACCACGAACAGGGCCGCCATGCCCAGCAGCATCGGCACGAACAGCAGCACGTTGTAGAACGGCAGCAGCACCGCGTTGCGCCGCAGGGCGTCGGCGCTGCGCGCGCCCAGATAGCCCGCGACGGTGGTCGGGAAGATGACGACGGTCAGCGAGTTCAGGAGGGAGGTGGTGATGAACCAGCCCTGGTCCAGGCCGCCCGAGTGGTGTCCTGGGAAGGTCAGCCACTGCGGCTTCTCGGCGACGATCCGGTCCAGGAACGGCCCGTACCCGCCGAAGTAGTGCTGCGGTACGTAGACGGCCAGGAACGCCAGCGTCGCGATCACCAGCACGTCCTTGAGCACCGACACCCACGCGCTGCCGCGCAGGCCGCTGACCACGACGAAGAGCGTGGTCACCGCGAAGCCGATGAAGTACGCCCAGTTCAGGCTGATCGCACCGTAGGAGATGGTCGTCACGACCACGCCCATGCCGGTGATCTGGAGCTGGATGTACGGCAGCAGGCAGACCGTGGCGAGGATCGCCACCGCCGTGCCCAGCCAGCGCCGCCCGTAGCGGTGCGCCACCAGGTCGGTGATGCCGACCAGGCCGTGCCGGCGCGCGTACGACCAGAGCATCGGGCCGACCACGAAGCCGATCGCGTAGCCGCAGGACATGTACGCGAGGACGTAGAGGACCGGGGCGCCGAAGTTGTAGCCCCAGCCGGCCGCGCCCAGGTAGCTGAAGCTGGTGTAGCTCTCGCCCGCCATCAGCACCCAGATGAAGACCGTGCCGAGGCTCCGGCCGCCCACCGACCACTCGGCGAGCCCGCCCTTGCCCTTGCCGCGCCCGCCGCCGCGGACCGCCAGCAGGCCCAGGGCCAGCGTCAGCACCATGAACGCGGCGAAGATGGAGGTCGCGATGGTCGCGTTCACGCCGCGCCCCGCTCTCCGGCCGGGGCACCGGCCGCCCGCCGCGCGGCCCGCTTCCGGTCGCCGCGCCAGGCCAGCCACACCGCGGCGGGCGTCAGCAGGGTCGCGAGCAGCATCCAGAAGACGAGGAAGGGCAGCCCGAGCACGGTCGGCGTCACGCGGTTCACCAGCGGCAGCGCGCCGAGGTAGAGCACGTGGGGGACCAGGAGCCACAGCAGCGTGGGACGTTTCAGCACAGCGCGAGAGCCTATCGGGGCAGCGCGCCCGTCAGACGGCCCCACACCACCAGCCGGTACGCCGAGGAGTACTCCGGCGTACACGTCGTCAGCGTCAGATAGGCGCGCGGCTCGGTGTAGCGGTAGGCCGGACGGGCGCTGCTGTACGGGACGGGGGCGATGACCGTGCCGTCGGAGGGCGCGGTGCGCGGCAGGGTCCGGTCGACCGTGTACGTGTAGCGGACGGCCGCGGTGAGTACCTCGACCGTGTCGCCGGGCCGCAGCCGGTCGAGGCGGCGGAACGGCTCGCCGTGCGTGTTGCGGTGCCCGGCCAGCGCGAAGTTCCCCTGCTCACCGGGCTGCGCGGTGTGCGCGTAGTGGCCCGCGTAGCCCTTGTTCAGGACGGCGGTCCTGCTGGTGCCCTCGGCGACGGGGACGGTCAGGCCGAGGCGCGGGATGCGCAGGACCGCGTATGCGTCGTCCTTGCGCGGGCGCGGCGGGGTCTGTTCCAGGGTGCTGCGGAACTCCTGGCGCATGCGGGTGTGCTGCCGCTCTGGTTCCGGCTGCGGTTTCGCATGCGGTTCGGTTCCGGGCGATGCTCCGGCGGGCGGCGCGCGCCGGGCGTCCCACTGCCGCTCCAGCCGGGTGACCTGGTCGTGGGCGCCCGCCTGTGCCTGCCGGTTGGTCCAGTACAGCTGGTGTACGACCAGCAGCAGCACGAGCACGCCGAACGTCACCGCCAGCTCCGCGCCCGCCCACAGCACCCGTACGGCGGGCGGCCGTCGCCGCTGCCCCTGCACCACCACCGGTATCCGCTCGCGCACGCGGGCACGGTAGGGCCTGCGACGGAAGACATCCAGAGGCGGCGCCCCGCGCCCTGACCGATGCCCCGCGCCGGCGCCCCGCGCTATCCGCCCAGCAGCCGCGACACCGTGTAGATGCACAGCCCGGCGAGCGCGCCCACGACCGTGCCGTTGATCCGGATGAACTGGAGGTCGCGCCCGATGTGCGCCTCGATCTTCTTCGAGGTGTGCTCGGCGTCCCAGCTCGCCACGGTATCGGTGATCAGGGAGGTGATCTCGTCGCGGTACGTCGTCACCACGTAGACCGCGGCGCCCTCCAGCCAGCCGTCCACCTTGCCCTGGAGCCGCCCGTCCCCGGCCATCCGCTTCCCCAGCGACAGCAGCGCCGCCCGGGTGCGCAGCCGCAGCTCGCTGTTCTCGTCCTCCGCCGCCGCCACGATCATGGTGCGCACCGAGCTCCACGCCGAGGCGATCAGGTCCTGCACCTCGCCGCGCCCCAGCACCTCCGACTTCAGGCGCTCGACCCGCTCGCGGGTGTCGGTGTCGGACTGGAGGTCGCTCGCGAAATCCCGCAGGAAACGGTCCACCGCACCGCGCGCCGGGTGCTCGGGCATGTCCCGCATCTCGGTGACGAACCGCATCAGCTCCTTGTAGACCCGCTCGCCGACCTTGCGGTCCACGAAGCGCGGCGTCCAGCCGGGCGCGCCGCCGGAGACCGCCGTCATCACCGAGTCGCTGTGCTCGGCCAGCCAGTCGTGGGCCCGTACGCAGACCAGGTCCACCACCCGTCGGTGGCCGCCGTCCGCGACGATCTTCTCCAGCATCTTGCCGAGGCCCGGCGCCACCTCCTGCGCGTCGGCGCGCCGGGTGATCGCCTCGCCGACCACGGCCTGCACGTCGGAGTCGCGCAGCACGGTCAGCGCGCCGCGCAGCGCGGTGGACAGCTCCGCCGTCACCCGGTCGGCGTTCTTCGGCTCGGCGAGCCAGGCGCCCAGCCGGCGGCCGATGCCGACCTTGCGCAGGCGCTGCCGCACCACCTCGCCGGACAGGAAGTTCTCGCCGACGAAGTCGCCGAGGCTCACGCCCAGCTGGTCCTTCTTCGTCGGGATGATCGCGGTGTGCGGGATGGGCAGCCCCAGCGGGCGCTTGAACAGGGCGGTCACCGCGAACCAGTCGGCCAGCGCGCCGACCATGCCGGCCTCGGCCGCCGCCGCCACATAGCCCGCCCAGCCGCCCGCTCCGGCGGCCTTCGCCCAGGTGGCGAGGGCGTAGACCAGGGCGACGCCGAGCAGCAGACAGGTCGCCAGGGTCTTCATGCGCCGTACGCCGCGCCGCTTCGCCTCGTCGGCGGGGCTGTACGGGAAGCCGCCGGGCGGTACCGGGCCGCGGACCCGGCCGCCGCCCGCGTGCGCGCCGCCGGACGGCGTCCCGCCCGCTCCCGCGGCCGTATCGCCGCCGGGGATCACGTCCGTCTTCATCCGTTCCATCCGTTCCATCCGCTCGCACCCGATCGGACCGTACGTATCGGCGGGTGCCCCGCTCCGTGCCGGTACGTGCGTTCAACTGTGTCCTACTCCGGCGGTGAACCACGAGTTCCCGCGTCCGGTCCGCGGGGCCGGGCCGCCGGGCGGAGCGGCGGGCCCGCGTGGCAGCATGAGGACGGTCGGACCACGCCGCTGATACACGCTGCCCTGTGCCCGCCCGGAGCATCCCGTTCCGCGTCCCCCAGGAGACCGTGCCGCATGTCCACCAGAGGGGGCCTGTCCGTCGGCGGGCGCCTGTCCGCCAGAGGTGTCCGGGCCCTGATCTCCGGACTGGTGGCGCTGGCCGCGCTGATCGCCGCCGTGGTCCTGCTCGTCCCGGGCGGCAACGGCGAGGGGGCTTCCGAGGACGGCAGGCCGGGGCCCGCCGCCGACCGGTGGGCCGGTACGTGGTCGGCCGCCGCGGCGGCCGTCGAGCCCGGCAACCTCGACGGCTACGCGGGTACGTCCATCCGCAACGTGGTGCACACCAGCATCGGCGGCACCAGCGCCCGTATCCAGCTCTCCAACCTCCTCGGCACCCGCCCGCTGGCCATCGGCCACGCCTCCCTCGCCCGCGCCGCGGCGCCCGGCACCCCGGCCGCCGCGCCCGGCAGCATGCGCCGGCTGACCTTCTCGGGGCGGCCCGGCGTGACCGTCCCGGCGGGCGGCGAGGTCACCAGCGACCCGGTCCGGCTGACCGTGCCGGCCGCCGCCGACCTGCTGGTCACCACCTACTCCCCCGCCCCCTCCGGACCCGTCACCTTCCACCCGCACGCCCGCCAGACGTCGTACCTGGCGCGCGGCGACCGGGCTGCGGACACCACCGGCGCCGCCTACACCAAGAAGGTCACCTCCTGGCGCTATCTGACCGGCGTGGACGTGCGCGGCCCGCACACCGGCGGCACCGTCGTCGCCATCGGCGACTCGATCACCGACGGCAACACCTCCACCCCGGACGCCAACCACCGCTGGCCGGACTTCCTCGCCGCCCGGCTGCGCACCGAGCCGGGCGCGCCCCGTTACGGCGTCCTCAACCAGGGCATCAGCGGCAACCGCCTGCTGACCGACGGCAGCCGCTGGGCGGTCAGCAGCGGGCCGAGCGTGCTGTCGCGGCTGGAGCGCGATGTGCTCTCCCGCGCCGGCGTGCGGGCGGTGATCGTGGAGATCGGCCTCAACGACCTGTTCAAGTCACCGCGCCAGCTCGACCCGGGAAAGCTGGCGGACGGCATGCGGGAGATCGAGCGCCGTGCGCGGGCGCGCGGCATCCAGGTCATCGGCAGCACGCTCACCCCGTTCGGCGGGCACCGCGGCTATCGGGCGGAGCTCGACTCCGTACGGCAGGCGCTCAACGCGAAGATCCGGGCCGGGGAGGTCTACGAGCGGTACGTGGACTTCGACGAGGCGCTGCGCGACCCGGGCAACCCGCTGCGGCTGCGGCCCGCCTACGACTCGGGCGACCATCTGCACCCGAGCGACGCGGGGTACCGGGCGATGGCCGAAGCGGTGGATTTGCGGCAGCTCAAGGGGACGGTGCGGGCGACGCCGTAAGCCATCCGACGGCACGCGCAGCCCGCCTGAGCCGCCCGACGGCACGCGCAGCCCGCCTCAGCCGTCCGCCGGCACCCGCAGCCCGCCTAAGGCCATCCGACAGCACCCGCAGCGCCGTGAGCCGTCCGACGGAACCGGCGGTGCCTGACCCGCCCGCCCTCAGTCCAGTTCCTTGCGCAGCCGGTCCGGCACCTCGCGCCGGCCCGACTCCCGCGGAAGCGCCGATTCCGCCCGGCGCTCGCGCTCCAGCTTCAGCCGTTCCTTCTCCCTCTTGGACATCTTGCGCCGGACCCCGACGCCGGCCATCATCGCGAACCCGGTGATCTTCACCCGGGGCGCGCCCGGGTCCCCCGGCTCGCCGTCGCCGTTGTCGAAGCCGCCCATGAAGCCCCAGCCGGTCACCTGCACCTCGACGCCCGGCGGCACCACGACATCGATGCCGCCCATCAGCGCGAAGCAGCGCACCGTGACCTCACCGGCCTCGAAGCAGGCGTCCCGCAGGTCGATCTCGCCGCCCCCCTGGAACACCCCGGCGGTGAAGACCCGGGGCACCGTCCAGCGCCCCTTGCGCGAGAAGCCGCTCCAGAAGGCGAAGGCACCGCGGGAGCTCGGCTCGCCGCCGATCCGCTCACGCCAGGACAGCGCCCCCGAGGTGGCGGCGCGGGTGGCCGCCATCCGGTCGTCGTGCGGCTGCGGCAGGTCCGCTACCAGCGGCTTCAGCGCGCCGACCGTACGCGCCCGGTACGCCGCGGTCAGCCGCTCGTCGAACTCCGCCATCTCCAGCCGTCCTTCGGCGAGGGCCTCGCGCAGGATCTCGGCGACCCGCTCACGGTCGGCGTCCGATGCGCGCAGATCGGGGAGTTCGTCAGTCATACGTTCAGATTAATGCCTTACGGCGCTGTACTGTCCGCGTACATCCGGGAGATGACATCCTCGATGTCCGGCTCCCGCACCGACAGATCCACCAGCGGATAGCGCTCCGCCACCGCCGAGACGACCGGCGCCGCGCTCTGCGCCGCGGGGAACGCCAGCCACTGCCGCGGACCCTCCACCTTGACCGTACGGGCACCGGGCACCCCCTCGATCGGCGGAAGCTCCCGTTCCAGATCCACCACCAGGGTCCGTTCGCTGCGCCCCACGGCATGCAGCCCGTCCAGATCGCCGTCGTACACCAGCCGCCCGTGGTCGATCACCATCACCCGGCGGCACAGCTGCTCGATGTCGGTCAGGTCGTGGGTGGTCAGCAGGACGGTCGTGCCGCGCTCCGCGTTCACCTCGCGCAGGAAGCCGCGGACCTTCGCCTTGCTGATGACGTCCAGGCCGATGGTCGGCTCGTCGAGGTAGAGCACCTCCGGATCGTGCAGCAGGGCCGCCGCGATGTCGCCGCGCATCCTTTGGCCGAGCGAGAGCTGACGTACCGGCACCGGCAACAGCGGTCCGAGGTCGAGCAGTTCGACGCAGCGCTCCAGGTTGCGGCGGTAGGCCGCCTCCGGCACCCGGTACATCCGCCGCACCAGCTCGTAGGAGTCCTTCAGCGGCAGGTCCCACCACAGCGTCGTCCGCTGCCCGAACACCACCCCGACGCGGCGCGCGAGCCGGGTGCGCTCGCGCGCGGGGTCGATGCCTGCCACCCGCAGCCGTCCGCCGCTGGGCACCAGGATGCCGGTCAGCATCTTGACGGTGGTGGACTTGCCCGCGCCGTTCGGGCCGATGTAGCCGACCATCGCGCCGCGCGGCACGCTGAAGCTGATGCCGTCGACGGCCCGCACCTCTTCCCGCACCCGCCGCAGCCGCCCCGCTCTGCGCCGTACATGGAAGACCTTCTCGACGCCGTCCAGTTCGATGAAGCCCGGCTCCGCACGGCGGTCCGCCGCGTCCCGCTCCTCATCGCGCCCTGCGCCCGGCGCCGTGTCCCGCGTCCCGACTCCCATGCCGCCCCTCAGCTCCCTGTGCTCCGATAGTTGCGCAGGCCCGTCCGCCAGGCCAGCCACGCCAGTACGCACATCAGCGCCGCCACCGCGGGCCCGCAGAAGTCCACCCAGCCCGGCAGCCCGAGCGGGTCGTCGCGGCCCAGCAGGCGCAGCGCGGGCAGCCAGTTGACGAACGCGAGCGGTACGACGAAGGTGACGCCGCGCACCAGGTCCTTGGCGAAGACGGCGGGCGGGTACTGAAGCATCGTCGATCCGCCGTACGTGAAAGAGTTCTGCACCTCCGCCGCGTCCTGGGTGACGAACTGGAAAGCGGCGCCGAGCGTGAAGACCGCCCCGAAGATCACCGTGCCGCTCAGCAGCATGACCGGCACCAGCAGCACCTTGCCCGGCGTCCAGTCCACCTCCACCTGGGTCAGCGACCAGCCCAGCACCAGCGCCGCCTGGGTGATCCGGCCGAGCCGGCGCAGCGCGAAACGGTCCGCCGCGACCTGCGCGAAGACCGGTACGGGGCGCACGAGCAGCACGTCCATCGTGCCGTCGCGGACCCGGGAGCCGAGCCGGTCCATGCTGCCCAGGGCCAGGTCCGCCAGGCCGAGCGCGGCGTTGGACGTGCCGTACAGGAACGCCACCTCGGGCAGCGTGAAGCCGCCGAGGACGGTGATGTGCGAGAACATCAGGAGGATGGCCAGGAAGTCCAGGCCGGTGGCGGCGAAGTGGCCGAGCGCGGTCAGCAGGAAGGACGTCCGGTAGGCGAGCGTGGAACGTACCCACATCGCCACGATCAGCCCGTACGCCCGCAGCCCTTCCCCGATCCGTACGGCCGCCCCGGCGTGTTCCCGTACGGCCGCCCCGGCGCGCACCCGCTCCTCAGCCACCCTGCACCACGACCTTCCGCGTCGCCACGGACTGCAGCAGCCGCCCGGCCGCGAGCAGCACCGCCGCCCACCCCGCCTGGAAGGCCAGCGCCCCCGCGACGCCCGCGCCGTCGTGCACGCCGAGCAGCACGTCGGCGGGCACCTGGAGCATCGAGGACCAGGGCAGCAGCCGGACCACCTCGCCGAAGGCGCCGGGGAAGACGTTCAGCGGCAGCACCATCCCCGAACAGAACATGCACAGCAGCCCGGCGACCATCGCCACGCCCGCGCCGTCCAGCAGCCAGAAGGACGTCAGCGCCACGAGGTAGCGCAGCGCGAAGCCGACGACCACGCCGAGCGCCACCGACACCAGGAACAGCAGCCAGGTCACCGCGGAGGCGGGCAGCGCCGAAGGGAAGACGAGCGTGCCCACCGCCATCGGCAGCAGGCCCCGGCCGATCAGCTGGAACGCGGCCCGCCCGAGGTCGGCGGCCAGCCACCACAGCTGGAGGTCGGCGGGCCGGTGCAGGTCGACGGCGATGTCCCCGCTGCGGATGCGCTCCTGGAGGTCGTCCATGCCGCCGCCGATCAGCAGCCCGGTGGCGGCCAGCAGCGCCTGGCCGGTCCAGGCGTAGGTCAGGGCCTGCGGCAGGTCGTAGCCGCCCAGGTGGGGGCGTTCGGCCCACAGAGCGATGTAGGTGTAGGCGATGATGAAGCCGAAGACGGTGTTGGTGAAGACACCGGAGGCGGTGGCGATACGGTAGGTGGCGTAGCGCCGGAAGCTCCGGGCCGCGACGGCGGCGTACAACACGTCCCGTGCCTCCCGTACCTGACCGCGCGCCGGTCCGGCGCGGGCACCGGAGCCTAGTGCGGCGGCGCGGACCCGGCCACGCATTTATTCACCCGTTCCGGTGAGCCGAGCGCCCCATTCGGCCGGTCACGGAGCGGTCACAGGTGCGCGCCGCCCCTCGTGACCGAAGGGCATGATGCGAGAGTTTCGTATCGGGCGACAGTTCCTTTTCCGGCTATGGGCGCGATTCGCCCGACACGTCACCGATCCGCCCGCGGCACAACCGTCGGCGGCGGCCGAGGAGTCCTTACAGACATGAGCGACGATCCGCAGCAGGACGGCAAGGCCGGTCCCCGCGTTCCGAGGTGGGCCGCGCGCTCCAAGTTGCCCTCTACCGGCGGCGACGCGCCGGATGAGGCCGGGCCCGGCCCTGGTTCCGGTTCCGGCGCTGACGGGAAGGGCGGCAAGTCCCGCCCCAGGCGCACCGGCTGGCGGCGCGTCATCCCCACCTGGCGGATGGTGCTGGGCGGCGTCCTGCTCATCCTGCTGCTGATCGCGGGCGGCCTGGTCGCCGGGTACGTCCTGGTCCCCATCCCCGCCGCCAACCAGGCCGCGCAGGCGCAGAGCAACGTCTACCTGTACGCGGACGGCAGCCAGATCGCCCGCGACGGCAAGGTCAACCGCGAGAACGTACCGCTCAGCCAGGTGCCCAAGACCACCCAGGAAGCCGTACTGGCCGCCGAGGACCGCGACTTCTACTCGGAGTCCGCCGTCGACCCCGTCGCCATGCTGCGCGCCGCCTGGAACACCGTCACCGGCAAGGGCAAGCAGTCCGGTTCGACCATCACCCAGCAGTACGTGAAGAACTACTACCTCGGGCAGGAGCAGACCCTCACCCGCAAGGCCAAGGAGTTCTTCATCGCCATCAAGCTGGACCGTGAGCGCAGCAAGTCCGAGATCCTGGAGGGCTACCTCAACACCAGCTACTACGGCCGCAACGCCTACGGCATCCAGGCCGCGGCGCAGGCGTACTACAGCAAGAACTCCGACCAGCTCACCACCGCCGAGGGCGCCTACCTCGCCACCCTGCTCAACGCGCCCAGCGCCTACGACATCGCCGCCCACCCGGAGAACCGGCAGCGCGCCCTGGACCGCTGGAACTACGTCCTGGACGGCATGGTCAAGAAGAAGTGGATCAGCGAGTCCGAACGGGCGGCGCTGAAGTTCCCCACGCCCGGCAAGGCCAAGCCGCCGACCGGCCTGTCCGGGCAGCGCGGCTACCTCGTCGAGGCGGTCCGCGACTATCTGACCAAGAACGACATCATCGACGACCGGACACTGGCCGCCGGCGGCTACCGCATCACCACCACCCTCGACAGGAAGCGGCAGGACGCGCTGGTCAAGGCGGTGGACGAGCGGCTGATGGACGAACTGGGCAGCTCGAAGGCGGACCGGTACGTACGCGCCGGCGGCACCTCCATCGACCCCGCCACCGGCAACGTCGTGGCCATGTACGGCGGCATCGACTACGCCAAGCAGTACGTCAACAGCGCCACCCGCCGCGACTACCAGGTCGGCTCCATCTTCAAGCCGATCGTCTTCGCCTCCGCGGTCGCCAACAACTCGGTCACCCAGGACGGCCGCAAGATCACCCCGAACACGGTCTACGACGGCACCAACAAGCGCGAGGCGGTCAGCAACGGCCGGGGCACCGGCTTCTCGCCCGAGAACGAGGACGGCCGCTCGTACGGCCCGATCACCGTCACCACCGCCACCGACAAGTCCGTCAACGCCGTCTACGCGCAGATGGGCGTGGACGTGGGGCCGCGGAAGGTCAAGGAGACCGCCATCGACCTCGGCGTCCCCAAGGACACGCCGAGCCTCGGCTCCTCCGAGGGCGCCATCTCGCTCGGCACCGCCACGCCCAGCGTGCTGGACATGACGCAGGTGTACGCGACGCTCGCCAACCACGGCAAGCAGCGCGCGTACAGCCTCGTCGCCAAGGCCACCAAGGGCGGCGAAACCGTCGAGCTGCCGGACCGCGGCGAGAAGACGGCCGTGCCGCGCAACGCCGCGGACACCACCACCTCCATCCTGCGCAGCGTCATCGAGAGCCCCGGCGGCACCGGCGCCGAGGCCCGCGCCGCCGGGCGGCCCGCGGCCGGCAAGACCGGCACCGCCGAGGAGGACCGGGCCGCCTGGTTCGCCGGCTACACGCCCGAACTGGCCACCGTCGTCGCCGTCCTGGGCCAGGACCCGGACTCCGGCGCGCAGAAGCCGCTGTACGGCGCGGCGGGCCTGCCCCGCATCAACGGCGGCGGCTTCCCCGCCCGGATCTGGGCGCAGTACACGGCCGACGCCCTGGAAGGGAAGCCGGTCAAGGACTTCGACCTGGACCTGGAGGAGGGCGCGAACCAGCCACCCTCCCAGGAGCCGAGCACGCCCGGCGAGTCGTCGAGCAGCAGCTCCGCGTCCCCGACCGACAGCGCCCCGCCCACCGGCCCCACCGGCCAACCGCCGACCAGCGGCCCCACCACGGCCCCCGGCCCCAGCTTCCCGACGTACCCGACCCACGAACCGACGGCCGGCCCCACCGACGACTGGCCCACCGTGGAACCGCCCACCGGAGGCATCGACGGCGGGACGGGCGGCGGAATGGGCGGCGTCGGCGGAGGCCGGGGCGGGATCGGCGGCGGGGTCGGCGGGGACGGCGGGATGAACGGGTACGCCGGGGCCTATGGGGGGTGGGAGAACTTTCCGGGGGTGTGATGCGGGGCGTGTACGCGCCCCTCGGCCGGCCTCAGTGGCCAGATGTCGCCTTGAGTCCCACCACCGCCACCAGCAGCAAGCAGATGAAGAAGATCCGCGCGGCGGTGGCGGGCTCGCCGAGCACCAGCATGCCCACGATCGCGGCGCCCGCCGCGCCGATGCCGACCCATACGCCGTACGCGGTACCGATCGGCAGCGTCCGGGCGGCGTACGAGAGCAGCAGCATGCTGGCGACGATGCCGGCGCCCGTGAAGACGCTGGGCCACAGCCGGGTGAACCCCTCGGTGAACTTCATACCGATCGACCAGCCGACCTCCAGCAGGCCGGCGACGACGAGCAGGATCCATGCCATGACGGCACCTCCGTGGAAAACGAGCTTCTACAGGGGTGCGTCGTCTTGTCGTGACCCGGTACGGCGCGTCTCGTCGGGATGCCTCCGACCCTAGCAAAAGGCGAATAAAACGGGCGGTGACCCTGGTCACCGCCCGCCGTCCGCCCACTGCGGCCGCAGCGCTACAGGTACAGCCCCGTCGCGTCCTCGGCGCCCTCCAGGCGCTCCGCCGCCACCGCGTGCAGATCGCGCTCGCGCATCAGGACGTACGCGACGCCGCGCACCTCGACCTCGGCCCGGTCCTCCGGGTCGTACAGCACCCGGTCACCGGGCTCCACGGTCCGTACGTTCTGACCCACCGCGACCACCTCGGCCCAGGCCAGGCGGCGGCCGACGGCCGCGGTCGCCGGAATGACGATGCCGCCGCTGGAGCGGCGCTCGCCCTCGGCGATGTCGGTACGGACCAGCACCCGGTCGTGCAGCATCCGGATGGGCAGCTTGTCGTGGGTGTCCTTGGCGTTATTCGGGCTCACGGCAAGACGGTACCTGGCCGCGGGACCGGACAGCGCACGCGCCGGGGACCGGCCGCGGGAACGGCCGCGTACGTAGCCTAGAAACGGCGGCGTACGGGGCCCTAGGAACGGCGAGGTCCGGGGCCCTAGGAACGGCGAGGTCCGGTCCCCTCAGGAGCGGCGAGGCCCAGGCCCCTCAGGAGCGGCGAGGCCCAGGCCCCTTAGGAGCGGCGGCGCTTCGAGCCCACCACCAGGAGCCCGACGACGGCCACACCGATCATCGCCAGCGGCACCACGCGCTCCAGGCGGGGCGCGCCGTCCTCCGACACGAGCTGGGCGCGGATGTCCGAGACGGCGCGGTTGGCGGCCACGTAGGCCCGCCCCGCCGTACGGTCCACGGCCGCCGCCGTCTTCGCCTTGGCGTCCCCCATGATCGTCTTCGGGTGCAGCCGCACGCCGATCTCGTCCAGCGTCACAGCGAGCTCCTGCCGCCTGCGGACGATGTCCTTCTCGATCTGCGCAGGGGTCCTGGCCTCCGACACCGCGCTGCCTCCGGTCGTCTCGATCCGTCTTCCGTGCGCACAGTCTGTCAGCCCACCGGCCCCGGCGCCCCACAGCACCCCCTTTTCGGGCGGCTCAGTAATCTCGGGACGTAGCCAAAACGGGGGCGCGACCCGCTCGCGCACCCGGCCCCGTACGCGATCACCGCGTGCCGCCCCACCCACGCCCCAAGGAGAGCCATGAGCGAGCGACTGCAGCCCGGCGACACCGCCCCCGCCTTCACCCTCCCCGACGCGGACGGCAAGCAGGTCTCGCTCGCCGACCACAAGGGCCGCAAGGTCATCGTCTACTTCTACCCGGCCGCGCTGACCCCCGGCTGCACCAAGCAGGCCTGCGACTTCACCGACAACCTCGACTTCCTGGCCGGCCACGGCTACGACGTCATCGGCATCTCCCCCGACAAGCCGGAGAAGCTCGCGAAGTTCCGCGAGAAGGAGGAACTGTCGGTCACGCTGCTCGGCGACCCCGAGAAGAAGGTCCTGGAGGCGTACGGCGCCTACGGCGAGAAGAAGCTGTACGGCAAGGTCGTGACCGGCGTCATCCGCTCCACCGTGATCGTCGACGAGGAGGGCAAGGTAGAGCGCGCCCTGTACAACGTGAAGGCCACCGGCCACGTCGCCAAGATCATCAAGGATCTGGGGCTGTAGGGGGCGCGTTGGGCCGGACGGGGGAACGGGGGCGGGCGGGGGGCTGGGCGGGCCCGTTGGTCCGGGGATCGGCTGCTCCGGTGGGTGGTCCGCCCCGGCGGTACGGGGCTCGGCCCCGTCCGGCGGCTGGTCCGCTCGGCCCGGCGCCCGGCCACCCCGGCGCTCGGCCCCTCCGGCGGTGGTCCGCCCCGTCGGTCCGGGACTCGGCCGCTCCCTCGGGTGGTCCGCCCCGTCGGTCCGGGACTCGGCCGCTCCGGCGACTGGTCCGCTCGGCCCCGCGCTTGACCGCTCCGGCGGCTGAACCGCCCCATCAGCCCCGCGCCCGGCCGCTCCGGCGACTGAACCGCCCCATCGACCCGGCCCCGGCCGCTCCCCTCGGCCCGGCGCCCAGTCGAGCCCCCGGCGTCTGACCGCCGCCGGCCTCACCCGGCCCGTCCTCGGCCCGGCGCCCGGCCCAGTCCCCGGCGCCTGACCGGGCACCGGCCCCACCCGACCGGCCGAGGGCCTGGCACCTGACCGCCCCGGGCCCACAGCACCTGACCGCCCCACCGGCCCGACGTCCGGGGCCGGCACCCGGCCGGCCCGCACGGCCGCCGGCGTTCCTCCACACCCGACCGCCGCCGAACCCTCGCCCTACGAAGCCGTCACCGCCCCCGGCCCCCCACCTACGAAGCCGTCACCGCCCCCCGATCCCCCACCGGCTCAACCTCCACATCCGCCCCCACCGGCTCCGGCAGCTCCAATACCGCTTCCGCCCCGCCGCCCTCGGCCGCGCCGAAGATCAGCCGGCCGCCCAGCACCTCCGCCTGACCGGCTGCGATCGTCAGTCCCAGGCCGTGGCCGGTGCCGCGTTCGGGTGCCGCCGTACGGAACCGGCGCGGCCCCTCGGCGCACAGCTCCGGCGGATAGCCGGGGCCGTGGTCGCGTACGACGATCCGGGTGCCCTCGACCCGTACCTCCACCGGCGGCCTGCCGTGCTTGGCCGCGTTCGCCAGCAGGTTCACCAGCACCCGTTCCACCCGGCGCCGGTCGGTCTCCACCACCCGCGCCGGGCCTGCCACGACGATTCCGACGTCCGTGATGCCGCGCACCCGCTCCGCCCGGCCCACGATGCCGCGCACCAGCGACGGCAGGTCCACCGCGTCCAGCTGTGCCGACTCCACGCCCGCGTCCAGCCGGGAGACCTCCAGCAGGTCCTCGACCAGGTTGCGCATGGTCTGCGCCCGGTCCCGTACCAGCTCGACGGCGCGCTCGTGCGGCAGCAGTTCGGCCGCCGCGACCAGCCCGGCCACCGGCGTACGCAGCTCGTGCGCCACGTCCGCGGTGAACTTGCGCTCCGCCTCCACCCGCGCCGCCAGCGACGTCGCCATGTGGTGCACCGAACGGCCGAGTTCGGCCACCTCGTCCCGGCCGGACGCCGCCAGCGCCTCGGCGTCCGGCGGCTCGCCCGCCGCGATCCGGCGCGCCGCCGCCGCGCTGTGCCGCAGCCGCCGGGACAGCCGCTGCGAGACGAACCACGACACGCCGGCCATCAGCACCACCGTGCCGATGCCCGCGATCAGCAGCGCCCGGCCCAGCGCCTCCTGGGCCGGGTCGTTGTCCGGGAACGCCGCCGACACCGACAGCGTCCGCGGCTGCGCGCCGGCCCTGCCGGACCCGGAATCACCGGTACCGGGATTGCCGCTCCCGGAATCGCCGGTCCCCGAGCCACCGGTACCGGAATCGCCGGTGCCGGAATCGCTCCCGGAACGGCCCTCCGCGACCCCGCCGCCCACGCCGGTCGCCGCCCACACCCGCGGGTCCTCGCCCTGGCTCCGGTACGTACCGGACTTGCCCGCGAGGACCGCGGCGCGCAGCGGTGCCGGCAGCGTCGCGTCGTCCAGCTGGGCGCCCAGCGCCAGCGTGCCGTCCCGCTCGTAGATCTGCAGCGCCGAACTGAGCCGGTCGTCCTGATAGGAGCGCGCCGACCGCTCCCGCTCCGCGTCCGCGATGTGGTGCACCGCGAACCCCAGCACCACCACCGCCAGCGCCGTCACACACGAAATGGCCAGGGCGATCCGGCCTCGGATGCCCATCACGCGAGGTTGTACATCTCCGTCGAGTCACCGAGTGGCGTCGAGCCCTCGTACGTGACCTCCAGCCCCGTGAACGCCCGCGCGCCGTCCACCGTCTTCGCCCCGTACAGCCGGAACGTCGCCGGGAACCCGGCGTCCGTGCCCGCCCCCGCGGCGGCCTTCTCGACCTGCACCACGCCCTTGCCCTCGGCCTCCGCCGCGCCGTACCGCTCCCAGACGATGCCGGTCGCCACCATGGCGGCGTCCGCGCACGTCAGCGTGATGACCTTCGGCTTGATCTCCGGCTCGCCGAAGCCGCAGTCGCGCACCCCCGGCAGCCCGCCGGTCGCCTTCGCCGCGCCCTTCACGTCCCGCACCGCGGACGTCTTCGGCGCCGCGTCCACCGCCGACGCGCGGTCCGCCGCCTGGCTGAACCACACGCCGGCCGCCGCCAGTGCGGTGACCGCGACGAAGGTCGCCAGGGCGGTGCGGCCGCTGAACCGGCGGGCGCCTTCGCGGTCGCGGTCGGTCATGAGCTTCTCCTTCCGGGGCGGCGGCCCCGTGCCGGCGCAGATCGGGCCACCACGCCCGAACGCGTCACGCGCGCGCGGAACGAGGGGCACATACGCGAGGTATTCGCGAAGCGAACGGTTCGGAGCATAAGGGCGGTTTCGATACCCGCAACTTTCCCCTCCCCGCCACACAGGCTGATTGCCCGGACGCTGCGGTGACCACTCGGCTTTGTACCAGTCCTGTAACAGCGGCCGTCGCACCCCTGGTGAGAACCAGCCCGAAACCGGGAGAAACCGCTGCTCCGGACGGCGCATGTCACGTGACGTACATCGCGTTGTGGGGTCAGAGTGGTTTGAGCCGCGCTCCAGTGCGCAGGCGCACCTGTCGTACGACCACCTTCGGGTGATCACGGCGACCGCCGACGGCCGAGCCGGCCAAGAGGCCGCCCACGACAGCTGCGACCCCCTGCCGCGCATCGAGCGCGCTGACCGACCGAGAGGACTCGACTCGTGCCGACCGGCAGCACCGAAGCCGAACCCGCGACCGACCGGGACCCGGAGGCGTTCAAACGCCACAGAAACCTCTTCCGGGCCGTCGCCCGCCGTCGCAACCCCCGGCTGCGGCGCACCGACATCACGGTGACCGACGAGCGCGTCGTCAAACGCGCCGTGAAGGCCGCCGCGCTCGGAAACGCCATGGAATGGTTCGACTTCGGCATCTACAGCTACCTCGCGGTCACCATCGGCAAGGTGTTCTTCCCGGGCGGCAGCGACACGGTCAGCCTGCTGTCCTCGTTCGCCACCTTCGCCGTCGCCTTCCTCGTGCGTCCCATCGGCGGCGCGTTCTTCGGGCCGCTCGGCGACCGTATCGGCCGCAAGAAGGTCCTCGCGCTCACCATGATCATGATGGCCGCCGGCACCCTGTGCATCGGCCTGATTCCTTCCTACGCCACCATCGGCCTGTGGTCCCCGATCCTCCTGATCATCTTCCGTATGATCCAGGGCTTCTCCACCGGCGGTGAGTACGGCGGCGCCTCGACGTTCATCGCCGAGTACGCGCCCGACAAGAAGCGCGGCTTCTTCGGCAGCTTCCTGGAGATGGGCACCCTGGCCGGCTACACCGGCGCCGCCGGCCTGGTCCTGATCCTCAACACCACGCTCGGCAGCGAGACCATGCACGACTGGGGCTGGCGCATCCCGTTCCTGGTCGCCGGACCGCTCGGCCTGGTCGGTCTCTACCTGCGGATGAAGCTCGACGAGACCCCCGCCTTCCAGAAGCTGGAAGCCGCCCAGACCCACAACGGCGAAGCGACCGTCACCGAGACAGAGTCCGAGTTCTCCCACCTCTCCGAGAACGCCCCCAAGAAGAAGCTCAGCGAGATCTTCGCGCAGCAGTGGCCCATGCTGATCCTGTGCATCGCCCTCGTCGGCGCGTACAACATCTGCCACTACATGCTGCTGTCCTACATGCCGACCTACCTGACCGACACCCTCCACTACGACGAGGCGCACGGTCTGCTGATCGTCATCGGCACCATGGTCGTCCTGATGTGCATCATCAGCTCCGTCGGCAAGCTCAACGACCGCTTCGGCCGCAAGCCCCTGCTCATGACCGGCATGCTGGGCTTCTTTCTCCTCTCCGCGCCCGCGTTCCTGCTGGTCAAGGCGGGCAGCCTGGCCGCGATCATCCCCGGCATGCTGATCCTGGGCCTCTGCCTGGTCTGCCTCCTGGGCACCATGTCCGCCGCCCTGCCCGCCCTCTTCCCCACCAGCGTCCGCTACGGCTCCCTGTCCATCGGCTACAACCTCGCCGTCTCCCTCTTCGGCGGCACCACCCCCCTGGTCATCACCGCCCTCATGGACGCCGCCGACGGCAACGACATGATCCCCGCCTACTACGCGATGGGCGCCGCCCTCATCGGCGCCATCGCCGTGGCCTGCATGAAGGAAACCGCCCAACAGCCCCTGGAGGGCTCCCCGCCCGCCGTCGCCACCAAGGAGGAAGCGGTGGAGATCGTCACGGCGCAGTCGCCGGATCCTCGGTTCTGAGGGGGCTCGGCGTCCGGCCCTGAGCGGTCGGGTTCGCGGCACGGCGGCCTCTCGTCCACGGCGGGCGAGGGGCCGCCGTCGATTTGTTGGGCCGTTCGGCGTAACCGGACAGGGAGGTGGTCGTTGAAGTGTTCGAGGGCGCTACTCACGCCCGAGAAGCGTTACCGGGGGAAGCGGGGGCCATGGGGACGAAATACACCCGCGAGCTGCTCATCGAGGCCGCGCTCGCTTCGACGTCGTACGAGGAAGCCGCTCGCCACTGCGGAAGCGCCCCCACGCGGAGCGTCCGGTACTACATCAGTCGCCGGATGGCCGAAGAGCGCATCGACACCGCGCACTTCATGTCCGGGGCCGTCCGCCATTCCGAAACCGCGCTCCGCGAGGCGGTGGCCCTGTCCCACAGCACCGCCGAGGTCGTACGCCGTCTCGGCATCCACCCCGTCGGCGGCAACCAGGCCCATATCGCCCGCCGGATCGCCGAACTGGGCCTGGACACGACCCACTTCACCACCGCGCGCCCCAGACGGCCGCAACGCCCGATCGCCGACCGGCTGGTCCTGGGATCGCCGTCCGAGGGGCGGCTGCCCGGCGACCGGCTGCGCAGAGCTCTGCTGCGGCAGGGAATACGGGAACAGTGCGCGATGTGCGGCACGGGCCCGGTGTGGAACGGCAAGCCCCTGCGCCTGGAGGTCGATCACCGCAATGGCGACTGGTGGGACAACCGCCCCGCCAACCTGCGCCTCTTGTGCCCCAACTGCCACGCCGTCACGGACACCTACCGCGGCCGCAAACGGCGCGCTCCGCACGGGCGCCTGCCATGACGGCCCGTCGGCGGTACACCCGCGGCGTGCTCGCCCGCACGGCCGCGGCGTCCACCGGCCCGGTGGACATGCTCCGCCGCCTGGGCACGCCTCCGGGCAGCGGCACGCTCCGCTACCTGCGCCGCCGCCTGACGCACTACGGCATCGACACCACGCACTTCGTCCTGGAAGAGCTGCCCCGGCGACCACCGCAGACGTACACCAGGGAGCGCCTGGAGGAAGCCGCCGCACAAGCGCGAAGCATCCGGGACGTTCTGGATCACCTGGGCGTCGCGCCGTACGACAGCGCCTACAGCCACATCCGCAGGAAGCTGACGCGCTTCGGCATCAGCACGGCGCATTTCACCGGGCGCGGAGCCCGCGGGGAGCTGTTGCCGCGCGACGAACTCATCGCCGCCGTGGCCGGTTCGAGAAGCCGGGCCGCAACACTCCGGCTGCTCGGTCGTCCCGTCACCACCTCCTCCCGGCGGCTCCTGGACCGGAGCATCACGGCCTACGGCCTGTCGACCGCGCACTTCACCGGGCAGGCCCACGGTCGCGGCCATCCCTCCCCGGCCCGCAGACCTGCCGACGACGTCCTTCGGCACCACCCACCGGGCTCCCGCCGGACGAAGACGTCCCTGCTGCGCCGCGCCCTGGACGACAAGGCGGTGCCACGGCAGTGCGGCGCATGTGGCCTCGGCGAATCCTGGCAGGGCAGGCGGCTGGTCCTGGAGATCGACCACATCGACGGAAACCGGCTCGACGACCGCATCGGCAACCTGCGCTATCTGTGTCCTTCCTGCCACAGCCAGACCCGCACGTTCGGACGGCGGACCGCCCGAACCCAAGATCCCCTGACGGCCGCGCAACCGGGCACAGTACAGTAGGCGCCGCGGGCCCGTACCCCAGCTGGCCAGAGGGCGCCGGTTTAGGTCCGGTGTGTCGTGGGTTCGAGTCCCACCGGGCCCACCCAGCATGAAGCAGCGGTGTCTCCTTCCGCGGAAGGAGACACCGCTGCTTCATGTATACGGCCACTGGCCGGGCGAGCCGCCGGGCCTCGTGCGACCGCTCGCCCCACTCAGCCCAACAACTCCCGCACCACCGGCACCAGCCCCCGGAACGCCTTGCCGCGGTGGCTGATGGCGTTCTTCTCGTCGGCGGTGAGTTCGGCGCAGGTGCGGGTGTCGCCGAGGGGCTGGAGGATCGGGTCGTAGCCGAAGCCGCCGGTGCCGGCGGGGGTGTGGCGGAGGGTGCCTTCGAGGCGGCCCTCGACGACGCGTTCCGTGCCGTCGGGCAGGGCGAGCGCCGCGGCGCACGCGAAGTGCGCCGCGCGGTGGCCGTCGGCGATGTCGGAGAGCTGGGCGAGGAGCAGGTCGAGGTTGGCCCGGTCGTCGCCGTGCCGGCCCGCCCAGCGGGCCGAGAAGATACCGGGCGCGCCGCCCAGGACGTCGACGCACAGCCCGGAGTCGTCGGCGACGGCCGGGTGGCCGGTGGCCCGGGCGAGGGCGTGGGCCTTCAGGAGGGCGTTCTCGGCGAAGGTGACACCGGTTTCCTTGACGTCGGGAACGTCCGGGTAGGCGTCGGCGCCGACCAGTTCGACGTCGAGGTCGGCGGCGTCGAGGATGGCGCGGAGTTCGGTGACTTTGCCGGCGTTGCGGGTGGCGAGGATCAGGCGCTTCATAGGCCCCGATTATCCAGGCACGCGGATCTCGATGCTTGTGCGGGCGGGCGGGTCCTGGGGCTTATCCAGGCATGCCGGCGGGCGGGTCCGGGTGCCTATCCAGGCGTGCGGGTCCCGGCACCTATCCAGGCGTGCAGGTCGCGATGCTCATGCAGGCATGCGGGTCCTGGGGCCCATGTAGGCGTGCGGGTCCTGACGTCCGTCCCGGCGCGCAGTTCCCCACGCCCGCCCCTCCGCGCAGATCCCACGCCCGCCCCTCCGCGCAGGTCCGACGCTCATCCCCCCACCGAGGTCCGACGCCTACCCCGGCGTGCACGTCTTCGTGAGCGACGCGGCCGCGTCCTTCAGTCCGTCCAGGTCGGGGACCTTGCCGTCGCGTACCGCGTCGTCGGCCTTGTCCAGGGCCTTGGTCAGGTCGGTGAGGGCCTTTTGGACGTCCGGGTCGTCCGTGGACTTCTGGATCTTGCCGAGGTCCTTGTTCAGGCGGTCGACGGCGCGCTGGGCGTCCTGTGGGCTTTCGGCCGCGTTGCTCAGGTCCTGCCTGAGCTGGTCCAGGTCGTTGGCGAAGGTTGTGGCGATCTTGGCGCAGCCGACGGCCTTCTCGACCGTTCCGCAGGCGGTGAGCAGGGACGCCGCCAGCGCGGCGGTGGCCAGTGCGACGGCGGTGGTCGTCGTGGAGCGGCGGAATGCGGTACGGCGGCGTACGGCCATGGAACGGTCCTCCCCTGGTGTGCCGAGCGCGGGTGGTGCGTCGGTACCAGGGATAACGCCGCCGCGCGCGATTTGGTTGACAGGGGCGCGGCGAGAAGTGGAGGCGGGGCGGGTGCCCCGGCCGTCAGACCAGGCCGGTCTGGGTCAGCAGCATGGCCAGGACGACGACGAGCGTCCAGCCGACGATGTGCTCCAGCAGGTTGGAGTCGTCCTTGGGGCCGCCGGTGCGGGTCCGGGCCCCGGTGGTGGCGGTGGCAGCGGAAGTGGTCATGCGTCCACGGTGCGCGGGCGGTCGCCGTATTTCCAGAGACGCAGATCCCACGAGGGAAAGGTCACAGGGCGGGCGCCGCCGCCTCGCCCAGCGGCGCGCCGGCCCACCGCAGCGGGGGCCGGCGCGTCAAGAGGGGCGGTGGCCACCCGTACGGACCCAACCCCGTACGGGCCGAGCGCGCGGCCCGTACGAGCGGCATCCCGCACGAGCCGTACGCACCCGCCCGTACGAACGGAGCCGCGCCCGGACCGCACACCCGCCCGTACAAACAAACCCCACGCGGACCGCGCACCCGCCCGTACAAACAACCCCCGCACGGGCCATACGCCCCGCCCACCCCTCACAACGTGCGGGCAAGGGCCTCGCGCTGGGCGGTGTCCAGGCCGGCGCAGCCGGAGACGGCCAGGTCGAGGAGGGCGTTGAGTTCGTCGCGGGCGAAGGGCTCGGCCTCGGCGGTGCCCTGGACCTCGACGAAGCGGCCGTCGCCGGTGCAGACGACGTTCATGTCGGTCTCGGCGCGCACGTCCTCCTCGTAGCAGAGGTCGAGCATCGGTACGCCGCCGACAATGCCGACGCTGACGGCGGAGACGGTGCCGATGAGCGGCTGCCGGCCTGCCTTGATCGTCTTCTTGGTCTGCGCCCAGGTGATGGCGTCGGCGAGCGCCACGTACGCGCCGGTGATGGCGGCGGTGCGGGTGCCGCCGTCGGCCTGGAGGACGTCACAGTCCAGGACGACGGTGTTCTCGCCGAGCGCCTTGAAGTCGATGACGGCGCGCAGCGAGCGGCCGATGAGGCGGGAGATCTCGTGGGTACGGCCGCCGATCTTGCCGCGGACGGATTCGCGGTCGCCGCGGGTGTTGGTGGAGCGCGGCAGCATCGCGTACTCGGCGGTGACCCAGCCCTCGCCGCTGCCCTTGCGCCAGCGCGGGACGCCCTCGGTGAGGGAGGCGGTGCAGAAGACCTTGGTGTCGCCGAAGGAGATCAGTACGGAGCCTTCGGCGTGCTTGCTCCAGCCGCGTTCCAGGGTGACGGGGCGGAGCTGGTCGGGGGTGCGGCCGTCGATACGAGACATGGCTCCGACCCTATCGGCTCCGTAGAGGGGGTGGTTCCGGTTCGGCCGGGATCGTCTGCGGGCCGCTCGCCACCGCGCGACCGCGTCACACGCCACGGTCTCGCGTTACGGCTCTCACGCGCCACGTGCCGCACGCGCAACGGGTCGAGCGTCAAGGTCCGTACATACGCCGAGGCCCCGGCCCATCGCCACCGCGGCGCGGACCGGGAGCCCCGGACGGAGAGCGCTTCAGCGGCTCACATCATGTCTTCGATCTCGGCGGCGATCGGGTCCGCGTCGGTGCCGATGACGACCTGGATGGCGGTGCCCATCTTCACGACGCCGTGCGCGCCGGCGGCCTTCAGCGCGGCCTCGTCGACCAGCGAGGGGTCGGCGACCTCGGTGCGGAGGCGGGTGATGCAGCCCTCGACCTCCTCGATGTTGTCGAGTCCGCCGAGCCCGGCGACGATCTTCTCAGCCTTGCTGGCCATGTCCACTCCTGCTTGTCTCGGCCACCGGCGGCGGTGCCGCTCGATGATCACACGGTAACGCACATTCAGCCCAGTTACCCGGGCGCATGTCCGCCGTCTGGCGAAAGATGGCGACCACCCGGCAGCGCTTTCCGGGGGCCCGAAACGCACCACAAATGGTCTACACCACAAGTATGCGGCACGTACCGAGCCGGCCCGCTGCGGGCCGGGGGCCGAAAGGACGCGGATGAGCTCGAACGCGGCGGCGGCACCGAGGAAGAAGCGGTCGACGGGCCTTTTCCAGGGGCTGCAGAAGATGGGGCGCAGCCTCCAGCTCCCCATCGCGGTCCTGCCCGCCGCGGGCATCCTCAACCGGCTCGGCCAGCCGGACGTCTTCGGCGCGGACGGCCTGGGCTGGCAGGACGTGGCGAAGGTGTTCGCGGGCGCGGGCGGCGCGCTGCTGGACTCCTCGCTGGGCCTGCCGCTGCTGTTCTGCGTCGGTGTGGCGATCGGCATGGCGAAGAAGGCGGACGGTTCGACAGCGCTGGCCGCGGTGGTGGGCTTCCTCGTCTACTACTCGGTGCTGCACCAGTTCCCGCAGGACTGCGCGGCGGGCTCCGCGTACGCGTCGGCCGGGCAGTGGAGCGGTGTGTGCGTGGGCGGCGACGGCAAGGCGACGCCGGCGAACTTCCAGAACCCGGGGGTTTTCGGCGGCATCGTGATGGGCTTCTTCGCCGCCTGGATCTGGCAGCGCTACCACCGGGTGAAGCTGGTGGACTGGCTGGGCTTCTTCAACGGGCGCCGGCTGGTGCCGATCGTCATGGCGTTCGTCGGGCTGGCCTTCGCCGCGCTGTGCCTGTGGGTCTGGCCGCCCATCGGCGACGCGCTGACCAGCTTCAGCAAGTGGCTGACGGATCTGGGCGCCACCGGTTCGGGCATCTTCGGCGTCGCCAACCGGGCGCTGCTGGTGATCGGGATGCACCAGTTCCTCAATACGTTCATGTGGTTCCAGTTCGGTGATTTCACCAAGCCGGACGGTACGCAGGTGCACGGTGACATCAACCGGTTCCTGGCGGGCGACCCGACGGCCGGGCAGTTCACCACCGGCTTCTTCCCGATCATGATGTTCGCGCTGCCGGCCGCGGCGCTGGCGATCACCCACTGCGCCAAGCCGCACCGCCGCAAGGAGATCGGCGGCCTGATGCTGTCGGTGGGCCTGACCTCCTTCGTCACCGGCGTGACCGAGCCGATCGAGTACTCGTTCCTGTTCATCGCGCCGGTGCTGTACGCGCTGCACGCGGTGCTGACCGGTGTCTCGATGGCGGTGAGCTGGGCGCTGGGCGTCAAGGACGGTTTCAGTTTCTCGGCCGGTCTGATCGACTACGTGATCAACTGGGGACTGGCCACCAAACCGTGGATGATCATTCCGATCGGGCTGTGCTTCGCGGTGGTCTATTACGTGCTCTTCCGCTTCGTGATCACCAAGTTCGACCTGCACACTCCGGGCCGTGAACCGGAAGAGGTGGAAGAGGAGCTGGAGCAGCAGAATCTGAAGTAGGCGGAGCGGGCGGGAGCCCGGGCCCGCCGGTGTGCGGACGGGCCCGTACGGCCCTGTCCGGACGGCCCTCAAGTCGATGGACTTGAGGGCCGCTTGGTCTGTGATCTAAACGTTGAGGAAGAACGGATTCCTTTATGTGTGGGCGACATGCTAAGAATGGTCTAAACCACTGAGTGGTGTAGACCAAGCCTGCGGGCCACCCCCCATTCTCCGAGGGCCCGCCTCCCCAGGAGGAATCCGATGAGTTCGGCCACCGCTACGGCGGCTCCCGACAAGAAGCGCCGTGGCTCCGGCGCCATGGCCGTCGCCCAGCGCATCGGCCGCAGCCTGATGCTGCCGATCGCGACGCTGCCCGCCGCGGCGCTCATGGTCCGGCTCGGCCAGGCGGACATGCTCGGCAAGGAGTCGTTCCCCGCGTTTCTGAACAAGATCGCGGAGTTCATGGCCGCCGGTGGCGGTGCGCTCCTGGACAACATGCCGCTGCTGTTCGCCGTCGGTATCGCCATCGGCTTCGCCAAGAAGGCGGACGGCTCGACCGGTCTGGCGGCCGTCGTCGGCTACCTGGTCTTCAGCAAGGTGCTGGCGACCTTCGGCGACGACAGCCTCCCGAAGATCGCCAAGGTGGTCGACGGGAAGATAGTCCAGGAGGCCGCGCCCGCCGACGCCAAGGTGCTCGGCGGCGTGGTGATGGGCATCGTGGTGGCCCTGATCTACCAGCGCTACAGCCGCAAGAAGCTGCCGGACTGGCTCGGCTTCTTCAGCGGCCGCCGCCTGGTCCCGATCCTGTCGTCCTTCGCGGGCCTGGTCATCGGCATCGTCTTCGGCTACATCTGGCCGGTCCTCGGCACCGGTCTGCACAGCTTCGGTGAGTGGCTGGTCGGCTCCGGCGCGGTCGGCGCGGGCATCTTCGGCGTCGCCAACCGCGGTCTGATCGCGGTCGGCATGCACCACCTGCTGAACTCCTTCCCCTGGTTCCAGGCCGGCGACTACCACGGCAAGCACGGTGACATCGCCCGCTTCCTGGAGGGCGACCCGAGCGCCGGCCAGTTCATGACCGGCTTCTTCCCGATCATGATGTTCGCGCTGCCCGCCGCCTGCCTGGCGATCGTGCACTGCGCCCGCCCCGAGCGCCGCAAGGTCGTCGGCGGCATGATGTTCTCGCTCGCGCTCACCGCCTTCGTCACCGGTGTGACCGAGCCCATCGAGTTCACGTTCATGTTCATCGCCCCGGTGCTGTACGCGATCCACGCCGTACTGACCGGTGTCTCGATGGCGCTGACCTGGGCGCTGGGCATGAAGGACGGCTTCGGCTTCTCGGCCGGCGCGATCGACTACGTGCTGAACCTGGGCATCGCGACCAAGCCGTGGATGCTGGCGCTGGTGGGCCTGTGCTTCGCCGCCCTGTACTACGTGATCTTCCGGTTCGCGATCATCAAGTTCAACCTCAAGACGCCGGGCCGCGAGACCGACGAGGAACTCGCCGAGCTGCAGAAGGCCGAGGGCAAGTAGGCACCGGCCGACGCCCCAGAGCGCCCCGGGCGACGAAGGCCCCCGCGACCACACTGGTCGCGGGGGCCTTTCGCATGTCGCCGGCCGGCGGCTCCGGGGCCCCGGCTCAGATCTCGTAGACCGCCCCCGCCTTGGCGACCTCGACCGGGCCCTCGAAGACCTCCTGCGCGTCCCGCAGGTTGATGCCCGGATCGGTCCACGGCGGGATGTGGGTCAGGACCAGCCGTCCCGCGCGGGCGCGCGCGGCGTGCGCGCCCGCCTCGCGCCCGTTGAGGTGCAGGTCCGGGATGTCCTCCTTGCCGTGCGTGAAGGACGCCTCGCACAGGAAGAAGTCGGTGCCGTCGGCGAGGCCGTCCAGGGCGTCGCAGACCCCGGTGTCGCCGGAGTACGTCAGTGACTTGCCGTCGTGCTCGATACGGAAGCCGAACGCCTCGACGGGGTGGCTGACCAGGTCGGCGCGGACGGTGAAGGGGCCGACGGTGAACGTGCCCGGGGTCAGCGTGCGGAAGTCGAAGACCTCGCTCATCGCCTGGTCGGTCGGCAGGTCGGCGTGCGCGGCGGTCAGCCGCCGCTCGGTGCCGGCCGGCCCGTACACGGGCATCGGCGCGCACCGGCCGCCGTCCGGCCGGTAGTAGCGCACGACGAAGTAGCCGCACAGGTCGATGCAGTGATCGGCGTGCAGGTGCGACAGGAGGACGGCGTCGAGGTCGTAGAGACCGCAGTGGCGCTGCAGCTCGCCCAGGGCGCCGTTGCCCATGTCGATCAGCAGCCTGAAGCCGTCGGCCTCCAGGAGATAGCTCGAACAGGCCGATTCCGTGGAAGGGAACGACCCCGAGCAACCGACGACAGTGAGCTTCATGCGGGCGTGAACCTCCGTGGCTGGGGGCGGAGCGGCGGGTCCATGCGGGGCTTCGGCGGGGGCGTGCACGGTCCCTGCCGGCCTCGCCCGGCGAGCGTCCATGCCGGGTCCGAGCGGTCATTGCGGTGCCCACGAGGGTAAGGCGCGAAAGGGCCGGTGGCTCCTCCGGCGGGGCGAGCTGTGGGCGGAATCACCAGTCCGGGTGGGTGTGTACAGGACCGGGTTCCCCTCCTGTGGTTCCCCGGTGCGGTACGCCTACACGACGGCGCCGGACGCCGGGTACGGCCCCGCCGGGCGCCCGGCCCCTGGGCGGACGGGCGCGGAGCGGGGCGCCCGGGGGTGGTGGGGCGCGCGCTTTTGGCCAAGAGCGCGGAGCGTACGCCGGTACGCGCGCCGGGAGCCGTACAACAAAGAGGCCCGGTCCCGCAGGACCGGACCCTTGGCCTCAGCGCGTCACGCCCAGAGCTGCCCGTGCAGCGTCTCGATGGCCGCCTCGGTGGACTCGGCGGTGTAGACGCCGGTGGAGAGGTACTTCCAGCCGCCGTCGGCGACGACGAAGGCGATGTCGGCGGGCTGTCCGGCCTTGACCGCCTTCTTGGCCACACCGATCGCCGCGTGCAGGGCGGCGCCCGTCGAGACGCCCGCGAAGATGCCCTCCTCGGCGAGGAGTTCGCGGGTGCGGCGCACGGCGTCCTCGGAGCCGACGGAGAACCGGGTGGTGAGCACCGACTCGTCGTACAGCTCGGGCACGAAGCCCTCGTCGAGGTTGCGCAGCCCGTAGACCACGTCGTCGTAGCGCGGCTCGGCAGCGACGATCTGGACGCCGGGGACGTGCTCGCGCAGGTAGCGGCCGACGCCCATGAGCGTGCCGGTGGTGCCCAGGCCCGCCACGAAGTGGGTGATGGACGGCAGGTCGGCGAGGATCTCCGGGCCGGTGGTGGCGTAGTGGGCGCCGGCGTTGTCGGGGTTGCCGTACTGGTAGAGCATCACCCAGTCGGGGTGCTCGGCGGCCAGCTCCTTGGCGACCCGTACGGCGGTGTTGGAGCCGCCCGCCGCGGGCGAGGAGATGATCTCGGCACCCCACATGGCGAGCAGTTCGCGCCGCTCGGAGGAGGTGTTCTCCGGCATGACGCAGACGATCCGGTAGCCCTTGAGCTTGGCCGCCATCGCCAGCGAGATGCCGGTGTTGCCCGAGGTGGGCTCCAGGATCGTGCAGCCGGGCGTGAGCCGGCCGTCCTTCTCCGCCTGCTCGATCATGTGGAGCGCGGGGCGGTCCTTGACCGAGCCGGTCGGGTTGCGGTCCTCCAGCTTGGCCCAGATGCGGACGTCGGCGGAGGGCGACAGCCGCGGCAGGCGGACCAGCGGGGTGTTGCCGACCGCCGCCAGCGGGGAGTCGTACCGCATCAGCGCTGGTCCCGGGGGCCGTCGGACATGCCCGAGCCGCCGGCCACGGCCGGGAGGATGGTGACGCTGTCGCCGTCGCTGAGCTTGGTGGAGATGCCCTCCAGGAAGCGCACGTCCTCGTCGTTGAGGTAGACGTTCACGAAGCGGCGCAGCTGGCCGCCGTCGACGAGGCGCTCACGGATGCCGTTGTGGCGGCTCTCCAGGTCGGCGAAGAGGTCGGCGAGGGTGTCCCCACTGCCCTCGACGGCCTTCTGGCCGTCGGTGTAGGTGCGGAGGATGGTCGGGATACGGACCTCGATGGCCATGAGAGCTCCTGTGGGAGGGCGGGACGTGCGGGATGGGCTTGCGCGCGGCGCAGGCGCGGGCGTGCGTCGCGGATGGCGCTGTGCGGGAGAGCGCGGGTGGGCGCGCGCAGGCGTGCTGCGCGCCGCGGCCGCCGCGCGGCCGGGGGTCCGGCGGCGTCAGGCGGCAGCGCGCTTCGGACAGATGGCGCTGGCGAGGCGGCACAGGTCGACGTGCAGCCGCGCCACAAGCAACATGCCCGGCGTCTTCTCGCTCACGTCGTGGAAAACCATGCGGTCATCGTATCGATTCCCGGTCCGGCGACTGGAACCTCGTCTTGCGATCCGGACGGTTGCCGCCTGCCTGGTGGGACGCGGAGCGGCCGGAGTACGGCTCAGGAGCGCCCCTCGTACGCCGCGATACGGTCGTCCCTGCTGGTCAGGCAGCAGCTGGCGCAGCGTACGGCTTCGGCGCTCGTGTAGAAGAGGCAGCAGGTCCTGCGGAGGTACACCAGACGCCGGGTGCCGTCGGGGCGCGTGACGGTGACCACATCGCCCAGCGCGGCGAGCCCGCCGGGAGCACCGTCCAGGAAGGCGGCCCAGTGGCGGGCCAGCAGGTCCGGGTCGGCGCGGGAGGCGCCGAGGGCGGTCGCGCAGCCGTGGGCCACTCCCCCGCGCAGCTGCCGCAGCCCGGCCCGGGTGCGCTCCCGCAGGGCGTCGGCCAGGGGAAACAAGTGCTGGGTGAGGACGGCGTGTTGGACCGTTGCCGCGCTCCCGGCGTCCGCCGGGGCATCCGGAACGCCCGGCCCGTCCAGCATGCGGAACGCGCGCAGCCGTACCTCCGCGATGCCGTGCCCGGGGTCCGGCCGCAGCCACACGTTTCCGGGCCGTACGTCCAGGACGCGCCCGGTCAGCGCCCAGTGCAGCACGGCCGCCGCCGTGACCCGGCCCGCGTAGACCGCGATCAGGGTGAGGGCGGCGGCGTGCGCGGTGCGGTGACCGCTGCCGCGGTGCTCGGTGTCCAGCAGGTGGGACAGTTCCGGGCCGTACGGGTCGAGCAGGCGGTCGGCGGCGAGCCAGCCGGGCGCGCCGGGCGGCGGGGCGCCGACCCCGAGGCGGTAGCGGGGACCGTGCGCGGCGAGTGCGGCGAGCGGGCCGTCGTGGGCGGTCGCCGCCTCGTACGCGCTCATCCCCGTACCGCCTCGGCAGCGTCCGCCCCCGGCGGCAGGTACACCACCGTCGGCGCCCCCGTCAACGGATGCACGCTGACCTCCGCCGCCACTCCGTACACGTCGGCCAGCAGCGCGGGCGTGAGGATCTCGTGCGGCGTGCCGTGGGCGACGACGCAGCCCGCGCGCAGCACGTACAGGCGGTCGCAGTAGTACGCGGCGAGGTTGAGGTCGTGCAGCGCGAGCAGGGCGCTGGTGCCGAGGCCGGTCACGAGGGCGAGGATGTCGAGCTGGTAGCGGATGTCGAGGTGGTTGGTCGGCTCGTCGAGGACGAGCAGCGACGGCTGCTGTACGAGGGCCCGCGCGACCAGGACGCGCTGCCGCTCGCCGCCGGAGAGCGCGGCGAAGGAACGGTCGTGCAGCGCCGCGGCGCCCACCCGGGCCAGCGCCTCGTCGGTGAGCGCGGCGTCGGCCGCCGAGTCGGTCTCCCAGAAGCGCTTGTGCGGGGAGCGGCCCATCGCGACGATCTCGCGCACGGTCAGGTCGAACGCGGCCCCGCCGTCCTGCGGGACGGTGGCGATGCGCCGGGCCCGCTCCTTGGCGGAGAACCCGGCCAGGTCCCGCCCGTCGAGAGTGATCCGGCCGTGGGTGGGGGCGAGGGTGCCGTAGACGCAGCGCAGCAGGGTGGTCTTGCCGCTGCCGTTGGGCCCGACGAGTCCCACCGTCTCGCCGGGCGCGACGTGGAGGTCGGCGCCGTCGACCAGGTGGCGGCCGTCGATGCCGTACGACAGGCCCTCGGCCCGCAGTTCGGCGGGGGCCGGGGCGGGCGCGCCGGTCTCCATGGTCCGGCCGTTCATCCGGTGATCCCTTCCGTACGCGTCGTGCGGCGCAGCAGCCACAGGAAGAACGGTCCGCCGGCCAGCGCCGTGACCACGCCGACGGGGATCTCCTGGGAGCCCGCGACCGTACGGGCCAGCAGGTCGGCGAGGACGACGAAGGCCGCGCCCGCCAGCGCCGCGACCGGCAGCAGGGCGCGGTGCGAGGCGCCGACGAGCATCCGTACGGCGTGCGGCACCATCAGGCCGACGAAGCCGATCGAGCCGCTGGCCGCCACGAGCACGCCGGTGACCAGCGACGCGAGGACGAAGACGGCGGCGCGGAAGCGGCCGGTGTCCAGGCCGAGGGCGGTGGCGCCCTCCTCCCCCACCAGCAGCAGGTCCAGCGGCCGGGCGAGGGTGAGCAGCAGCGCGAGCCCGGCGAGCAGCACGGCGGCGGGCAGCCACAGCGTGTTCCAGCGGGCCTGGCCGAGGCCGCCGAGCGTCCACAACATGATCGCCCGCAGATGCTCGGCCTCAGCCGCGGTGACCAGGACGAGGCTGGTGAGCGCGGACAGGATGTACTGCACCGCGACGCCCGCCAGCACCAGCCGCCCGGTGGTCATGGTGCCGCCGCGCCGGGCCATCGCGTACACCGCGACCAGCGCGGCGAGCGAGCCCGCGAAGGCGCCCAGCGGCATCGAGACGGTGGTGGCCACGCCGCCGCCGACGCCCAGGACGACGACCATGACGGCGCCGGTCGAGGCCCCCGAGGAGGCGCCGAGCAGGAACGGGTCGGCGAGCGGGTTGCGGACCAGGGCCTGGAGGACGGTGCCGATGACGGCCAGCCCCGCGCCGACGACGGCGCCGAGCAGCACGCGCGGCAGCCGGACGTCGAGCACGATCGTCGGGTACGGGCCGGGCGGCGCGTCCCCGGTCAGGATGCGCAGCACGTCACCGGGCGGAATGGTGACGGAGCCGAGGACGAGGCCGGCCAGGCCCGCCGCGAGCAGGGCGGCGAGCAGGACGGTCAGGACGAGGGGGTAGCGCAGGCGGCGCGGCGGTGCCGCGGTCTCGCAGGTCACCGGGGCTACTTGAAGGAGTCCGGGTGCAGCTGCGCGGCCAGCGACCGGACCGCGTCCGGTACGCGTACGCCGAGCACCGCGCTGGACAGCGGCAGCACCGCGAACCGCTTGTTCTTCACGGCCGGTACGTCCTGGAGCGCCGGGTCGTCCAGCAGCCGCTTCTTCTTCGCCTCGACGGTGGTGCCGCCGTAGTCGTAGATCACGATGATCTCGGGCTTGCGCTCGACGATCTGCTCCCAGGACACATCGGTGAAGGTCCGGCGCTGGTCGGCGAAGACGTTGCGGCCGCCGGCGAGGGTGATGATCTCGTTGCCGATGCCCTTGCCGCCCGCGGTGTGCACGGCGGTGTCGCCGCTGTCGTAGACGAAGACGGACGCCGGGGCGACGCCCCTGAGCTTCACCTTGGTGGCGTCGATCGTCGTCTCGGCCTTCTTGACCAGGGCCTCGGCCCGGTCGCGTACGCCGAAGGTCGCGCCGACCTCGCGGATCTCCTGGGCGAGCTGCTGCACGCCGGTCTTGCCCTGGGCGCAGTACTCGATGTTCAGGCGGGTCTTGATACCGGACTTCTCCAGGGCCGCCCGCTCGCGCCCCTCCGCCTTGTCGAAGGCGCTGGCGTACCCGCCGTAGACGAAGTCGGGGTTGGCGCCGAGCAGCGTCTCGTAGGAGGGGTACTTCTCGGCGAGTACCTTGACGCTCTTGTAGTCCTTCTCGTACCGCGGCAGCACCTTGTCGTCGAGGTAGGCGGTGCCCGCGAGCCGGTCCTTGAGGCCGAGGGCAAGCATGATCTCGGTGGTGTGCTGGTTCATGGTCACCGCGCGCCGGGGCGGTGCCTGGAAGGTGGTGCGTACGCCGCAGTTGGTGACGGTGTACGGGAAGCCGGCCGCCTTGGTCCCGGCCCCGCCGGACGCCTTGCCGTCGTCGCCGCCGCTGCCGCAGGCGGCGAGCGGCAGCAGGAGCGCCGCCGAGATGAGCGCGCGCAGGGCGCGATGGGACCTGGACATGGCCGTGCCTCCTCCGGGGGATCCGCGTCCCCTGGTCGGTGTGCTGAGGGCGGCAGGTCAGTTCCTGGCTTCCGGGCCGCTCGGCGGCCCGGTCACAGTGGCGGGACCGTCCCGGATTCGCACCGGGTTCCTGGGTCCTGCCGCCCGAGGTGATGCGGCACAGTGTGTCAGGTGCGCGGACGGCGCCCGCCGCCGCGGTGGTCCGTACGGCCCGGCGCCCGGCGGTCAGTACGCGTCGACGACCTCGACGTCTTCCTCCGTGACCACGCCGTCCACGATCCGGAACGAGCGGAACTGGAAGGGCCCCGCGTCGTCGGTGTCGGCCGTGGAGACCAGGACGTAGTGCGCGCCGGGCTCGTTCGCGTAGGAGATGTCCGTACGGGACGGGTACGCCTCGGTCGCGGTGTGCGAGTGGTAGATGATCACCGGTTCCTCGTCCCGGTCGTCCAGCTCGCGGTAGAGCTTGAGCAGGTCCTGGGAGTCGAACTCGTAGAAGGTGGGCGAGCGGGCGGCGTTGAGCATCGGGATGAACCGCTCGGGGCGTCCGCTGCCGGCCGGGCCCGCGACCATGCCGCACGCTTCGTCCGGGTGGTCCTTGCGGGCGTGGTCCACGATCTGGTCGTACAGGGCCTTGGTAAGGGTCAGCATGGGGCCAAGAATAAGCAGGCGGGCCGACCCGTACCGGAGGTTGGTACGGATCGGCCCGCATGCTGGACAGTTGCTCAACAGCCCGTACGGGGACGGGCCGCCCTCAGCCCTTCTCGCCGCCCTTCGCGGCCGCATCCGCCCCCACAGCGGTAGCGGCCGGCTTGGCGAACGACTCCGGGTTGCGCGCCTTGAGCACCAGGTAGCTGACGCCCAGGACCAGCGCCCAGAACGGTGCCGCGTACAGCGAGACGCGGGCGTCCGGGTCCACGCCCATCATCACGATGACCATGCCGATGAAGGCCAGCGCGAAGACCGAGGTGTACGGGGAGCCGGGCGCCTTGAACTCCGACTGCGGCAGCTCGCCGCGGTTGGCCTTGGCGCGGTAGCGCAGCTGGGACAGCAGGATCATGATCCAGGCCCACATACCGGAGATCGTCGCGAAGGAGACCACCAGGTCGAACGCCTTGCCCGGCCACTGGTAGTTGATCCACACGCCGGCCAGCATCATCGCGACGGAGATGCCGGTGCCCCAGGTGGGCAGGCCGTTCTTGCTCAGGCGGGTGAACAGCTTCGGGCCCTGTCCGTTGAGCGCGAGGTCGCGCAGCATCCGGCCGGTGGAGTACATGCCGGAGTTGGCCGAGGACAGCGCCGCGGTCAGTACGACGAAGTTGACGATGGCCGCGCCGGCCGGCAGGCCGATCTGCTGGAAGGCCGCGACGAACGGGCTCACGCCCGGCTTGAAGACGGTCCAGCTGACGACGGACAGGATGATGATCAGCGCGCCGATGTAGAAGAGGCCGATGCGCCACGGCACGGTGTTGATCGCCTTGGGCAGGACCTTCTTCGGGTCGGTGGCCTCGCCCGCGGTGACGCCGACGAGTTCGACCGCCAGGAAGGCGAACATCACGATCTGGAGGGTCATCAGCGTGCCGCCGATGCCCTTCGGGAAGAATCCGCCGTCCGACCACAGAAGCGTGAAGGAAGCGGTGTCGCCGGCGTCGGAGAAACCGAGGGTGATCACACCGAGACCGATGAGGATCATGCCGATGATCGCGGTGACCTTGACCATCGAGAACCAGAACTCCAGCTCACCGAAGAGCTTCACGGAGATCAGATTGATTCCGAACAGGGCGACCGTGAAGACCAGGGCGGACGCCCATTGGGGTATTCCCTTGTTCCAGTACTGGACATAGGTGGCCGCGGCGGTCACTTCGGTGATGCCGGTGACCACCCAGAACAGCCAGTATGTCCAGCCGGTCACGAAGCCCATGAACGGACCGAGGAATTCGCGGGCGTATTCCGAGAAGGAGCCCGACACCGGGCGGTACATGAGCAGCTCGCCCAGGGCCCGCATGATGCAGAAGATGACCAGGCCCACGATGGCGTAGGCCAGGATGATGCTGGGTCCTGCCTTGGAGATCGCCTTGCCCGCCCCGAGGAACAGGCCGGTTCCGATGGCGCCACCAATGGCGATCATCTGGATCTGCCGGTTTCCCAGCCCCCGCTGGTAACCCTCTTCGGAAGCAGACCCCGCGGCATCGCTGCCGCCGACTTTCTTTTCGACCTGCACAGAGGTCATGAGTGGTGCGCCCTTCTCCATTCCGACCCGGTCTGTCCGGATCGGGTTCCGATCCCCCCGGATGGAGTTCCTGCACGCCGACGGTCGGTCGGCCAAGCGCTCCCGGAGCAACAGGGGTGGCGTCACTCACGGCAGGTCGTGAACATCTATCACGGCCTCGCACACCTCTACCAGTGATGCCGCGAAGCCGAGCACAAGAAAAGTAGGATAAATGCTGGAATGGCCTGGTGGGTAGTCAGGGCCGGTGACGCGATCGTTATCCGGATTTGAGCGTCCGTTGAGCGGAGTCCCGGCCGGTCCGCTCCGCACGGCGCGCGCCACGGCCGCGAAACGGCCCGGATGCCAGGCGCGGGGCGGGTCGCACGCCGGAGGCGGCACCCGGTGACGGCCCGGCCGAGGGCACCGGCCCGCCCGGGCGAGCGCCCCGGGCCACCCCGCCGGGAGCGACGAAAATCACCGGCCGGTAGGGGCCGCTCGTACGCCCCGCCCCGTACCCCTCAAGCCGTCAACGTCTCGATCAAGCTCTCCTGGAGGCCGCCCAGCCACAGGTACGCCATCACCATCGGCTTGCGCGGGTCGCTGTCCGGCAGGCGCAGCAGCTCGCCGCTCTCGTCCTCGTCGGTGACCTCCAGGCGGGTGCCGATGGCCAGCCGGAGGTCGTTCAGGGCCCCCAGCCACTGCCGCGACTCGTCCGGCTTCAGACGCAGTACGGCACCGTCCACGGCGCCGTCCTCGCCGCCGCCGACGGGTCCGAGCGAGTCCAGGGCCCGTACGACGGCGAGCGCGTCCTCGCGCTTGCGGGCGCGCAGATCGTTTTCCGTATAGCGGCGGAACTCGGCGGCGGCGGCGTGCGTGGCGTCGTCCGGCACCTCGTCCGGGCCACCGTAGGCGTTCGGGAAGAGCCGGGCCAGCGCCGGGTCGGAGGGCGGCTCGCTGGGGCCGTCCGTGAACAGCGCGGCGAGCGGGTCCGCGCCCTCGGGCGCCTCCTCGCCCGGTCCGATCAGCTCCATGAGCTGGACGGCGAGGCTGCGCAGGATGGAGATCTCGACCTCGTCGAGGGGGGCGGCCGCACCGCCGCCGGGCAGGGGTTCGAAGTGTCCGGCCATCAGCGGTCCTGGGTGAGGGTCGCCCACAGGCCGTAGCCGTGCATCGCTTGCACGTCGCGCTCCATTTCCTCGCGGGTGCCGCTGGAGACCACCGCCCGCCCCTTGTGGTGAACGTCGAGCATGAGCTGCTTGGCCTTGCCCTTCGAGTAGCCGAAGTACGTCTCGAAAACGTACGCCACGTAGCTCATGAGGTTGACGGGGTCGTTGTGGACCACCGTGACCCAGGGCACGTCCGGGTCCGGCACCTCGGAAGGTGCCTCGCTGGACTCCGGGCGTTCGATCTCCACGGGGGCGCTGAGCGCGCAGCGCGTCGATCGAAGGGCGATGGTGGCAGACGGGTCGGCGCTCACGGTCTCCATGCTGCCACCCGTGGTGGGGCATCGCACAAACGGCCCGGGGAAATCGTCAAAGTGACGAGTATGGGAGGTAGCATCTCACCATGAACACAGCAGACCTGGGGCTGCCGGTGGCCGTGCCGTCGACTGCGCTCTTCACCGACCAGTACGAACTCACCATGCTGCAGGCCGCGCTGCGGTCCGGGACCGCCGATCGCCGCTCGGTCTTCGAGGTCTTCACCCGGCGCCTGCCCGAAGGCCGCCGCTACGGAGTCGTCGCCGGAACCGGCCGGGTCCTGGACGCGGTGGAGAACTTCCACTTCGACGAAACGATCCTCGGCTTCCTGCGCGAACGCGGCATCCTCGACGCGCGCACGCTGGACTGGCTGGCCGACTACCGCTTCCGCGGCGACATCTGGGGCTACCCGGAGGGCGAGGTCTACTTCCCCGGCTCGCCGATCATGCGGGTCGAGGGCACCTTCGCCGAAGCGGTCCTCCTGGAGACGGTGATCCTCTCCATCCTCAACCACGACTCCGCGGTGGCCGCCGCCGCGTCCCGCATGGCGGTGGCCGCCGGCGACCGGCCGCTGATCGAGATGGGCGCCCGCCGCACCCACGAGCTGGCGGCCGTCGCCGCCGCCCGTTCGGCCTACGTGGGCGGCTTCCACTCCACGTCCGACCTGGCGGCCGGCTTCCGCTACAACATCCCGACCGTCGGCACCAGCGCCCACTCCTTCACCCTGCTGCACGACAGCGAGCGGGACGCGTTCCAGGCGCAGGTCGACTCCCTCGGCAACGGCACCACGCTGCTCGTCGACACCTTCGACGTCGCCGAGGCGGTCCGCACCGCCGTGGAGGTGGCAGGGCCCGGCCTCGGCGCCGTACGCATCGACTCCGGCGACCTGCTGCTGCTCGCCCACCGGGTCCGCCAGCAGCTGGACGAGCTGGGCGCCCGCGACACGAAGATCGTCGTGACCAGCGACCTGGACGAGTACGCCATCGCCTCGCTCGCGGCGGCACCGGTCGACGCGTACGGCGTGGGCACCCAGCTGGTCACCGGCAGCGGCCACCCCACCGCCTCCATGGTCTACAAGCTCGTCGCCCGCGCCGACAGCGACGCGCCGGACGCCCCGCTGCGGCCGGTCGCGAAGAAGTCCATGGGCGGCAAGGCGTCGCTCGGCGGCCGCAAGTGGGCCGCGCGCCGCCTGGACGAACACGGCGTCGCCGAAGCGGAGGTCGTCGGCACCGGCCCGGTACCACCGGAACTCGCCGACCGCCTGCTGCCGGTGCCGCTGGTCCGCGGCGGCGAGGTCGTCGCGCGTGAGCCGCTGGACGCGGTGCGGGAGCGGCATATTGCGGCGCGGGGCGGGTTGCCGATGTCTGCGATGCAGTTGTCCCGGGGGGAGGCGGTGTTGCCGACCGAGGCGGTGTAGCCGGTGCCCGCTGACGCGGGCGGTAGGCCGAAAACCTGTCCCCGGGGCGGGCGGGGCTGCCCGTGCGTGCTCCCGGTGCCCACTCCCCCTGGGCACGGAGAGTGGCTACCCTCGGTCACACCTGCTCCGCGCCCCCTCCCTCCCCTCCCAGCCGGAAGGCTCGCACCATGCACCGGGCATTGATCGTCGTAGACGTGCAGAACGATTTCTGCGAGGGCGGCAGCCTCGCCGTGGCAGGAGGTGCGGATGTGGCCGCCGCCATCACCGACCTGGTGGGGCAGGCGGCGGGCAGCGGCTACCGGCACGTCGTTGCGACCCGCGACCACCACGTCGAACCCGGCGACCACTTCTCCGTCCGCCCGGATTACGAGACGTCCTGGCCCCCGCACTGCGTCGCCGGCACGGAAGGCAGCAGCTTCCACCCGAACTTCGCGCCGGCGCTCGCGTCCGGGGCGGTGGACGCGGTCTTTTCCAAAGGCTCGCACGCTGCCGCTTACAGCGGCTTCGAAGGCGAAGACGAGAACGGCCGCCCCCTGGCGGAGTGGCTGCATGGTCACGGGGTGACCGAGGTGGACGTGGTCGGGCTGGCCACGGATCACTGCGTGCGGGCCACGGCGCTGGATGCGGTGCGGGAGGGGTTCCGTACGCGAGTACTGCTCGACCTTACGGCCGGGGTGGCGGCGGCAACGACGGAAGCGGCGCTGGAGCGGATGCGGGCAGCCGGCGTCGAGCTGACCGGGAAGCCGGTGGTTATCACTGCGTGAGGGGTTTGCCCGTGGGGGTGCGGTTGCCCCGGTGGGGGTGCGCCTTGACGCTCGGGGTTCGGTGGGTGGGGGCTCGGGGCCCCGCAGGGGTCTCTCCTCGTTGCCTGGAGCGGCCGAAATGTATGGACGCGACCGGGGCTTCGGTCGCCTGC
>NZ_LGCW01000294.1:0-53218 GCF_001279365.1 Streptomyces sp. NRRL F-5755
GGAGGGGGGAACGGGGCATGGAGGGGCGGGCGGGGGAGGGGTGTGCCCGTGCCAGAGCGTTTCGGTGGAATGAAGAGCAGCCCGTTGAGCGGTTACGCGGGGTGGCAATTCCGGGTATCGGCACGGGTGTGAGTACAGGCTCAGGGAGTGGTACGGGTGTGAGTCCGTGCGTGAGAAGTGGTACGGGTGTGAGTCCGTGCGCGGGAAGTGGTGCGGGCACGGGCACGCGGGCGGCTACGGAATGCACGCCGCGGAGTGGGTGGGATGAGCACTACCGCCAGGGGAAGTCGTTTCGTCCGCTCGGTGAGCGGGAGCGGGTGCTGCTCGCCTCTCGCGTACCGGCCCGGGCGGGCGCGGTCGCCCTGGACGTGGGCTGCGGGCGCGGGGAACTCGCCCGTCACCTGGCCGCCGCCGGCTATCGCGTCGATGCCGTCGACTACTCCCCTGCCGCCATCACCGCGGCCCAGGAGGAGACGCCAGCCCCTAGCGACGCCGACGGCGTGGTGACCTACGTACACCTGGACATCGAACGCGACCCGCTCGCCGCATTCCCCCACCCTGCCTACGACCTCATCACTTTCCGCCTGAGCTACGCGTTCGTGCAGGACCGCACCAGAGTGTTGCACCGGTTACGAGGACGGCTGCGCCCCGACGGCGCGCTGTGCGTGATCACGCCTGTCGCGGACGCCGTGCCGCCCGGCAAACGCGGCATCGCCCTCGACGAGGAGGAGATCGCCCTGCTGTCCGCCGGGTGGGACACCGCCGAACGGCACGACGCCGAGGGGCTTGCCCTGCTGGTGCTGCGCGGTCCGCTCCGTACTCCGGTGGCGTACGGAAACCGGGGCAAGCCGGCGCCGCACGCTCTGACCGGCGCGGGTGCGGTGGTGACGGACGAGACCGGCCGGGTGCTGCTGGGCCGGTCCGTACATGGGCTGTGGGAACTGCCCGGCGGGAAGAACGCGGGCGGCGAGTCGTTCGTACGGGCCGCGGTCAGGGAGCTCGAAGAGGAGACCGGGCTGCGGGCCGAGGCGGCTGACGCGCGGCTGGTGGCGATTTTGATGGACGAGATCCATGGCATCCCGCGCGTGACGGCGGCGGTGCGGATCGCCGCGTATTCAGGGGCGCCGGTTGTGCGGGAGCCGGAGTTGATCCGGCGTTGGGAGTGGCACGAGGTCGCCGATTTGCCGGCGCTGGCCGGTGGGCTGTTCGTTCCCAGCGCGCACGTACTGGAGACGGTGTGGCCCGGCTCGCTTCCCGGGCTGCCGCCCGTGCACCAGCACCTGGTCGTGGAGGCCGCGTCGTCATAGGCGGCCACCGGACACCGTCGATGCGTGGAACGCCCGCCGGTGACGGCTGCCGAAGATCACTCGGATGGGTCGGCACGTGGGTGAGAGGGGGCCGCCGGGGCGGCGGGCCCCGTGGCCCGACCGCCCAGCCACCCCGACCGCACCGACCGCCCCCACCGGCAGCATCACCGCTCATCCACCTGGCTCTGCAGCACATCGCAGGTGTACTGGAACTCGTCCATCAGCCGGGTGGCCTCCACCACGAGCACCCCGTACGGGTAGGCCGGATCGGTCAGCGGCAGTCCGTCCTGCTCGGCCCGGTCCGTCACCCGGCGGCAGCACTGCTGTGCCTCGTCGGCGAGTTGGCACAGTTCGCGAACCTGGTCGGCCAGCGTGTCCTCGTCCATCTCCCCCAGGACCTGGGTGATCCGGGAGATGGATTCGAGGAAGTCGGCGTAGCCGCGCAGGAAGCGCCGGTCGCGCTCGCTGCCGTCCTGGCGCCACTGGTCGAGGCTGCGGGTGAGCGAGGCCAGCTGGTACATGATCCGCTCCAGCGCCTTCAGTACCGCACCGTACCCCTCGAAGCTCGCGCGGCCCCGATGGCGGCCCAGACGGCTGCGGGGGTTGAAGTAGAGGCTTTCGCGCGCCGTTCGCAGCCCGTTCTCGGCCTGGGCGATCAACCCGCCGGTCTGCTCGGCCCGGCTGCGCCAGTGACTGATGCGCTCCTCCTCTATCTCCCCCTCCCGCATGGCCGGGTACATGTCGCTGACCAGGTCGCACAGTGCGCGGGCGAGGGTGTGGATGCCGTGCTCGGCGCTGCGGTAGCGCAGCGGTGGGACGAGGACGACGTTGACGATGACGCCGACGCCGCATCCGATGAGGACCAGCAGGATGATCTGCGCGAGGTGGGTGATCTTGCCGAGGCCGGCCGGGGCAGTGACGTAGGTGGAGAAGGCGAAGAACGCCGCCGTCGCCACCTGCGAGCCCTGCGAACCGAGGGCGGGCCACCGGCCGATGGTGAGGGCGACCACCGCCACCAGCGCGAAGGTGAGCAGGTCGGGGCCGGCCAGATACCCCAGGGCCGCCTGCACGGCGACCCCGGTCGCCACGGCCCCCACGTACCGCAGTGACTGGAGCAACGACTGGTACACCGTCACCTGCATGATCAGCACCGCGGAGAACGGTGCGAACGCCGGTGACTCGGCCTCCAGGAGGTTGTACGAGAAGAACCAGGCGATGGTCGCGGCCAGCGTGCTCTTGCCGATGAGCAGCAGCGTGTGGCGTTCGTGGCCCGCCGATCCCCAGGCCCGGCTCCACCATTGCTGCACGCGGGCAATCCGCCCCTGCGCCGCAGGCTCCTCCCGGTGTCCGGGGTTGGTGGGGCGCCCAGGCTCGGCCCGGGTACCAGCCTCTTCCGTACCCGTCTCTCCTGTATGCGCCTCCTCACCCTCGGCGCTCGTCCCCCGCCGCTCCCTCCGGCCGTTCCGCTTGTGGGCCTCGGTCTCCTGCTTCCGCGCCTGACCGGCCATGCACGCTCCGTTCCTCATCCGGTCCGCTTCTGGCGGCGGGCCGTACGTTTCCACTCGGTACGCCGTACGTCGTTCACTCGGTACCCCGTCGGCGCGGCCACGTCCCAGGTCTCGTCGACGACGGCGTCGACGCACACCGGACCTGGCCGCCCCGACAGGTTCCGCTTCCGGCTCAGGCGGCCTTGCGGTACTTCCCCGCCGGGGCGCGCGTCGCCTCCGTGCGGATCCGGGCCAGGGCCCGGTTGAGCAGCCGGGACACGTGCATCTGTGAGACGCCCAGCTCGGCGGCGATGGCGCTCTGCGTCATGTCCTGGAAGAACCGCAGGTAGAGGATGCGGCGGTCGCGCTCGGGGAGCCGGGCGAGGACCGGCTTGACCGACTCGCGGTCCTCGACGAGCGCGAAGGCGTCTTCGAGCGCGCCGATGACGTGCAAGAGGGTGTACTGCTCCTCGCTGCCGCCGTCGCCGTGGTCGAGAGCCGCGTCCAGGGACAGGGACCGATAGGTCTCCAGTGCCCGCAGCCCCAGGGTGACGTCGTGCTCGGACAGCTGGGCGTAGGCGGCGATCTGCTCCGTACTGGGCGTGCGCCCGTCCAGGGTGGTGCTCAGTTCTTTGACCGCGATGCGGACCCTGTTGCGCAGGTCCTGGATACGGCGCGGGACGTGCACGTGCCACGTGTGGTCGCGGAAGTGCCGTTTGAGTTCGCCGGTGATCGTCGGAACCGCGAACTGCTCGAACGCGTCGGCACGGTCCGGGTCGAACCGGTCGACGGCCTTGACCAGGCCCAGGGCGGCGACCTGCTTCAGGTCGTCGAGGTGTTCGCCGCGCTCCCGCAGCCGGTACGCCAGGCGGTGGGCCATCGGCAGCCACGCGGTGATGATGCGCTGGCGTATCTGTTCCTTGACCGGCCCGTCCTCCAGCGTTGCCAGCAGACGGAACTCGTCGCTGGTGTCGACATCGTTGGCACCGCGCTCGCCGGGGCGCGCGGTTGCGGGGGTGGCCATCGCCGGCTCTCCTTTTTCGCTCAAGAAGTGGTGTCCGCAGACAGCCGGGAGGCCGGTCCGGAAAACGACAGACGAGCCCCTCGGCAAGAAAAGGGAAGGGTGCCTACGGTTCCGAAGCACTGCCGCTCGTGTGTCCCGCCGGTCGCCCCTTACACCCGGTGATCCGGCGGTATCTCTGTGGTGTGGGTCACGGGGTGGGAGCGGAGAGAAGGAGGGGAAGTGACGAAGAGGGGGTGAGCGCAGGAGGGGGGCCGGTGGCCGGTGGAGACCGAGGGGGTGGTGGATGGCAGCTGGGAGATGGGACCGTACGTCCGGCCGTACGGTCCCCCGTTACTCGCCGCGCCCTCTCCTACCGCCCCACCATCACCTCCCCCACCACAACCTGCGAAGCGTCCAGTGCCGTTTTCCCGTCCTCGATGTCCCACAGGGAGTTCTGCAGCAGGCGGCCCAGCGTCCAGCCGGCCGCGCGGTCGCGGTCGAGGGCGAGCGCGTCGGTCAGCAGGTCGAAGCGGCGGCGCACGACGCGGTGGGCTTCGCCCGTCGCCGCCACCTCCTCCCACCGGCTGTCCATGGCGGGCCACAGGTCGAAGCCGGGGTCGCCGGCGAGGGGTTCGGGGTCGATGGCCAGCCAGGGTTCGCGGTCCCCGGCCAGCACGTTGTCGTAGTGCAGGTCCCAGTGCAGCATCCGGTCCCCGGGCTCGCCGGCCAGGTCGGCCACCACCGAGGCCCAGGTCCGCAGGCGCTGCCGGTCGGCGGGGTCGGCCAGGGCCGCCACCGCCGCGGGCACCTGCTCCAGCATGTCGGCGGCGATGTCGCCGAGGCCGCGGAGTCCCTTCGGGGCGGGGACGGCGACGAGGCGCCGCAGGAGCCCGGCGAGGATGGTCATCGCGGCGTCGTCGTCCCCGACGGACGCGAGCGTGCGCGACCCGTCCAGGCGCTCCAGCAGCATGGTGCCGCTCGCCCCGTCGTGCTCGATGAGCCGCACGATGCCGTCGCCGTTCCAGGTGCGCAGACCGATCAGCGCGGCGGCGGTCTCCTCCTTGGGCTGCTGGAAGCGCAGTGCGGCGCGCGTGCCGTCCGTACGGAGTACGGGCAGGACGAGGGACGCCTCGCCGGATCCGGCCTCGCCGTCCCGTTGCAGTTCCCAGCGGTCGAGGAATTCCGCGGCCAGCGCGGGCAGGCCGGCGATCCACGCCCTTCCGGCTTCGGTCGTGCCGTACGAGGCGGCGAGCTTGTCCGGGACGTGGAGGGATTTCGGCGTACTCATGAGACCTTCTTTCCGCTCGTGCGGCCTGACGGGGTGTCGGCGAGTCAGCCTCCCAGGGCCTCCGTCATGCGGTCGAGGTCGGCGAGGAGGGCGGTCAGGCGCCGCGGCGGGATCGCCTCGATCATCTGCCGTTCGATGGTGTAGACGGCGTTCCGGGCCGCGTCGAGACGGTCGCGGCCTTCTTCGGTGAGGTGGGCGGGCAGGGCGCGGCCGTGGTCGGTGGTGCTGGGCCGGGCGACCAGGCCGGCTTCCTGGAGGCCGCGCAGTACGACGTTCATGGACTGGCGCGTGACGAACGCGCCGCGGGCGAGTTCGGCGTTGGACAGGCCCGGCTGCTGGTCGAGGAGTTCGAGGCAGGCGTACTGCGGCACGGTCAGGCCGTGCTCGCGCAGGGCCTTGTCCATGGCGCCGCGCAGCGCGGCGGCGGAGCGCTTGAGGCGGTAGCCCACGTGCTCGGTGACGTCCTGGGCGGGGTGGGGAGGCGCTACGGGGTTACGGTCTTCCATGTCAGCATTTTGACATACGGAGCGGCATGGGCGTACGTTGCCACATGTCAAAAGCCTGACATCGGGGTCAGGTGCACCGGCCTTGAGCCGGTCGGCTTCAAGGCCGTGTCGAGGGCAGGGACCGGGCTCCGGCATCGGCCCTCGGTGACCAGTTCCGGCTCCGCGTACCGCCACGTAGGAAGAGAGACACCTCATGACCCAGCCCACCTCCGCCACCCTGGACGGCCCCGACTTCATCGCCCTACAGGTGCGCGATGTCGAAGCGGCGGCCGCCTTCTGCGAGGAGCGGCTCGGGATGCGCAGGGCGCCCGCCTCGCCTCCCGGTGCGGTGGTGTTCGCCACCGAGCCGATCGCGTTCGCCGTCCGCGAGCCGCTGCCGGGCGTCGACCTCGACGCCGTGGCCCGGCCAGGACTCGGGGTGGCGCTGTGGTTCCGTACCGCCGACGCGCAGGCGCTGCACGACCGGCTCGTCGCCGACGGGGTGACGATCATCAGCCCGCCGCAGGACAGCCCGTTCGGCCGGACCTTCACCTTCGCCGGGCCCGAGGGCTACGCGATCACGGCGCACGGCGGCTGACCGTGAGCGCCGTCGCCATCGCCCCGCAGGGGCCCTTCTCCCTCGCGGCGAGTGTGCGGTTTCTGGCGGACTTCACTCCCGCGCGCTACCGCAAGGCACCGGACGATGTGCTTCGCCTGGCCTTCCCCTCGGACGGCGGCCATAGGACGGTCGCCGCGGCGGTACGGCAGGAGGCGGCGGCGACGGACGGCACCGCGGGGAGCGCACGGGCCGAGTTCACCGTGTACCCGGGTGGCGCGGGCTCCGGTCGGGCAGGCCCGCTCCGGTCGCGCAGGCCCCGGTCCGGCAGGCCCCACGTCCGCCGGGCCGGGGCCTGGTCCGGCCGTCCAAGAGCAACTGCTCCTGCCAGATCCACCGGTCGTACGGGAACGACCGGTCTCCGGAGACCAACCGCTCGTCGGAGAACCACCGGTCGCCGAAGAGCAACGGGCCGCCCGAGAACAACCGCCCGCCTCAGCCCAGTTGATCGTCCGGGATCAACTGGCCCGCATTCTCTCGCTCGACGTCGACGGGAGCGGCTTCCCCGGGCTCGCCGTCGGCGATCCCGTGGTCTCCCGGCTCATGGCGGAGTATCCGGGGCTCCGGCCGGTGTGCTTCCACTCGCCGTACGAAGCCGCCGTGTGGGCGGTCATCGGGCAGCGCATGCGCAGGATCCAGGCCGCCGCGAACAAAGCCGCCGCGATCAAGGCGCGCCTCGCCGAACGGTACGGACAGCGCTTCCGGGGCGCCTGCCAGGACCTGCACGTCTTCCCCACTCCCCCGGTCCTGCGCTCGCTCGCCCGGATTCCCGGGCTGCCGGACGAGAAGGTAGCGCGCCTGCGTGCCCTGGCCGAGGCCGCCGAGGCCGGTGAACTGGACGCGGCGCGGCTGCGTGCGATGCCCGGGGACTACGCGCTGGCGACGCTGCGTGCCCTGCCCGCATCGGCCCGTTCTCCGCCGAACTCATCCTCATACGGGGAGCCGGGCATCCGGACGTCTTCCCCCGCCACGAGCGGCGGCTGCACGCGTCCATGGCCGACGCGTACGGTCTCGGCGCGGCCGGTTCCGAGGACGTGGGGCGGCCGGCCGCCATCGCCGATCGCTGGAGGCCGTACCGCAGTTGGGTCGCGCCGCTGCTGCGTGTACGTGCTGAGCAGCGGATGCGGCCACCGGCAGGTACGTAGCGCCCCGCGCGCCCGCTCATGGGTGGGCCGGGGTGTTGTGGCGGCCGGCCGCCGCGGCGGCGTACCGGCGGGCGAGTTGTCCGCACGCCTCCGTGAGTTCCGGCGGGCCGAGCACTTCGATGTCGCAGTCGAAGGTGCCGATCAGAGCCGCCAGCCCCGCCCAGGACCACGCGCCGAGGGCGAGCCGGCAGCGGCCGGGGGCGACCTCCTCCACCACGGCGCCGCCGGGCGCCCAGCGGGCGACGACCGGGGCGGGCGCGTCGAGGATCACCTCGCCGTGACAGGGCCACTGGTCGGGGACGTCGCCACGGTCGAACTGGCCGAAGACGAACGCCGTGACATCGGCACCGGGAAGTTCGCGCGGGGTGAAGTGCGACGCGGTCGGGGCGTACGGGGTGATGCGGTCGACCCGGAAGGTGCGCCACTCGGAGCGCCCCAGGTCCCAGGCGACGAGGTACCAGCGGCCGGACCACATGGCGAGGTGGTGGGGCTCCACCCGGATCGACGGACTCGGATCGCCCGCGTACGCAAAAGCCAGCACCTCGTGGTTGCGGACGGCCGTGCCGAGGGCGAGCAGCACCCCGGCGTCGACCGGGGGCGCCGACAGGTCCCAGGCGTTCTCGATCGACGTGACCCGTACGGCGTCGACCCGCTGCCGTAGGCGCGCCGGCATGACCTGGCGGACGGTGGCCAGCGCGCGGGCGGCCGCTTCCCCGAGGCCGGCCACCGTGGCGGGCGCGGTCTGCAGCGCGACGGCCACGGCGATGGCCTGCTCGTCGTCGAACAGCAGGGGCGGGACCTTCGCTCCGGCGTCCAGGCGGTACGCGCTGCCCGGCCCCTTGGTGACGTGTACGGGATAGCCCAGCGCCCGCAGCCGGTCGATGTCGCGGCGCATGGTGCGCGGGCTCACCTCCAAACGCTCCGCCAGTACCGCGCCCGGCCACGCGCGTCCGGTCTGGAACAGGGAGAGCAGGAGCAGAAGACGCGCGGAGGTTTCAGCCATGGCCTCATTCTGCCGAGAAAGGCGGCCGTTATGTGGCCGCTACTCCTGTGAGGCTGGTCGGCATGAGCACTTCTTCCCACAGGAACGGCGGCACGGCTGCCGCCTCTCCGGCACACCCGACGACAGGTTCGGGTGAGCCTTCTGATCTCTCATGTAGTTCTGCTTCTGCTTCTGCTTCTGTCCCTGGTTCTGTTTCTGGTTCTGTCCCCTCCCCTGTACCTGCTCCTGCTGCGTCGGGGGGATCCCCGGGGCCGGGGCCGGGGCCGGGTTCGGGCATCGTTTCCGGCCGCTCGGCGGTGGTCGCGCTCGTCGTCGTGCTCATCGCCTCGTTCATGGAACTGCTCGACGCCACGATCATCACGGTCGCGGCCCCGGCGATCGCCGAGGGGCTGGGCGCCGGTGAGGCGACGCTGCAATGGACGGTCGCCGGCTATACCCTCGCCCTCGGCGCCGGGCTGATCACCGGCGGCCGGATCGGTGACCAGTTCGGCCGGCGGCGCATCTTCCTGATCGGACTGGCCGCGTTCGCGATCGCCTCGGCGGCCTGCGCCCTCGCACCGAACCCGGCGGTGCTCGTCGCGACCCGCGTGGCCCAGGGACTGGCGGGCGGCCTGATGGTGCCGCAGGTGTTCGGCATCATCCGGTCGTCCTTCGCGCCGGCCGCGCGGGCGAAGGCGTTCGGCGCGTACGGGGCGGTGCTCGGGCTCGCCTCGGTGGCGGGGCCGCTGGCCGGCGGGCTGCTCGTCGAGGCGGACGTGTTCGGGCTGGGCTGGCGGACGATCTTCTGGGTGAACGTGCCCGTCGCGGTCGTCGGACTCACGCTCGGCATGCGGTTCCTGCCGGAGTCCGCCGCGAGCGCCCGCACCCGGCTCGACCTGCCCGGTGCGGCGCTCGCCGCGGCGGGCGCGGTGTGCGTGCTCCTGCCCCTGGTGCAGGGTCACGAGTGGGGCTGGCCCTGGTGGGGCTACGTGATCCTCTTCCTGTCGGTCCCGCTCATGGCGCTCTTCCTCCGGCGCGAACGCCGCCTGGTCGCCCGCGGCGATCAGCCCGTCCTCGATCCGGGGCTGCTGCGGGTACGCGCCTTCAGCAGCGGGCTGGCCGCCTCCACGCTGTTCTTCGGCGCCATCGGCTCGTTCTTCCTGCTGCTCTCCCTCTACCTCCAGGTCGGCAGCGGCCGCTCGGCCCTGGAAACCGGGTTGATCATCCTTCCGTACGCGGTCGGCTCGACCCTCACGTCCGGGATCGGTGTCCAACTCGCCGCCCGCATGGGCCGTTTGCTGCTCGTCACGGGTTCGCTCGTGCTCGCCCTCTCGCAGTTCCTCCTGCTGCTCGTCGTACGGGACGGGGGCGCGCCCTCCTACTGGGCACTGGCGCTGCCGCTGTTCGTGGGCGGTCTCGGGCTGGGGCTGACCTCGCCCTCCCTGGTCAACGTCGTCCTCGCCGGGGTGCCCGCGCGGGACGCCGGTGCCGCGGGCGGAGTGCTCACCACGGTGGGCCAGATCGGAAACGCGGTCGGAGTCGCCGTACTCGGCGTCCTGTTCTTCGCCGAACTCGACACGTCGACCTCGGCGGGCACCGCCCCGCTCACGGCGTACGGGGACGCGTTCGCCTCGGTGCTCCCCTGGCAGATCGCGTTCTACGTCGCGGCGGCGGGGCTCATGATGCTGCTCCCGAAGCACACGGATGCGCTCGGGGGTGGCGGGGCCTCCACGGACGTGGCCGTATCGGAGAAGTGACGCCTGAGAGGTGAAGTGGGGCGGACTGGGCCGTTCGGGGCTCGGGGTGCGAAGTCCCGAGCCCCGGACTCGGTGCTCGGGCCTCGGGTTCGGGGCTTCGGGCCAGGACGGCTGGGCCCGCCAGCGCCTTCAGGGGGTGGGGGCGTCAGACAGGGGCGCGCTCCGATGATGTCTGCGCCCCCTCGGAGCCACCCACGCTCCGGTACAGGCATCGTGCGCCGGTGCCGCGCGTCCACAGCCTCCGCGTAACCGTTCCCAGGGGGTTTTGTGATGTTTTTGTAGGCACACTCTCTCGTTGGGGAAGTCGCGGACTTCGGATGCACGGGGGAGGGCATCATGAGTTGCAGCCGGTGCGGCGCCGAGGTCATCCAAGGGCCCGACGGCAGGTGGTCATGCAATTGCGGAGCGTCCGGATGACGGAAAAGCACAAGATCCAAGCGGAGGAGAGCAGCGGCGTCGGCGTGGGCGAACCACGCCCGCCGTACTTCACCTCCGCCACATGCCCCGAGTGCCAGAGCGCCAACGACGGCCTCAACGGCCGCTTCGCGTGCGGCGCGTGCGGCACCACGTACGCGCTGGAGCCGCCGGTACTCTGACGCGCCGCCAGGCGCGATGATGCCCCAGCGAGCATCCCCTCCGGGCCCGGGCGTCACGGACGCCGGCACAGCGACGGGTCCGGGTGATCGACGAAGCCGAGGTCACGGTAGAGCGGCTCCCCGTCGGCGGACGCGTACAGGTCCACCCGGGCCGCATCCCGCTCCCGGAACCAGTCGAGCAGGCCCCGCATGATGGCGCGACTGTGTCCGCGCCGCCGGTACGCCGGATCGGTGACCACGCCGATGACATGGCCGATCCGCCCGTTGCGCAGGTGCGGACCGGGCAGCCGCTGTTCGAGGGTGCCGATGCCGCAGGCGGCGAGGCCGTGGCCACCGTCCACGACGAGGATGCGTACGGCGTCCGACGCCAGTTGGTCCTTCAGCACCACGACGAGCTCACCCCGCCAGCCGTCGTCACCGGACGCCGGTGCGAAGAAGTCGCCGCCCAGGGTGTCGAACAGCAGCGCCCGCAGGCGCACCAGCTCCGGGATGTCACCTTCCACCGCTTGCCGCACGCATGACATGTAATGACTCTATAGCTCAACTGGCGCTTACGACAGCGGATTTCGCGGCGTTGACTGCCCCAGGAGGCGGGCGGGCTCGGGTAAGACCCTCGGGCAAGGACCTCGCTCACCAGCGCCGCACGGCACCCCCTTATCCCCCATCCCTCACCCCTCCGCCTGCTCCTGCGTGACGCTCCAGGCGTACTGCAGCCAGTCGGAGATCGTGACGGCGCTCAGGCCGGTGGCGACGAGCCGGGTGGCGCGCGGGGCCGCCGCGTAGCCGCAGACCAGTGAGGTGCCGACCCAAGTGGCCAGACAGAAGGGGCAGGCGAGCAGTTCGCCGACGGCCAGCCGCAGGCCGTGGCCACGGGGCTCGTCCATGACCTCGCTGGCGCTGATGGTCTCCTTGCGCCGGGTGAACGGCGCCCGTACGAGAGCGGTGATCTTGTCCTTCGCGAGCAGCCGCGACGTCTTGTACGTCGCGGCGCCCAGGAGCAGCAGGTCCCAGGGCGGGACGCGGGAGGGCAGCGTACGTCCGGACTTCCGGAAGGCCAGCGCGAACAGGGCCGTGGCTCCGGCATAGCCTCCCGCCAGTACGGCGTAGCCCCGCAGGGGGATCCCCTCCCCCGGCGCATACGCCTCGCCCCCGTGGCCCGCTCCGCACCGCCGGTGGCCGTCGTCCGTTGCCGAGCCGGCGCGGTCCGCCGTGCCGCCGGGCTTGCCTTCTTCCGGGAGCGGATTGAATGCCATGATCCCTCTGCTTCCTACGACGACGTTGCAGGGTGGACCGGTACCCCCATCGCCGCCCGGTGCACGCCCGGGAGCCGAGATGCGGCCGAACGCGTCGCCGAAAGAGGGACGTACGACGTCGGGCGGAGCCGTCGCACGGCGGCACCGCCCACAGGCCGCCCGCCCCTCACCCGAGCCGCACCACTATGCGGCCGCCTGCCGCTACTGCGCCCACGGAGGCGGGAACGTCGCGTCCCCGAGGGTGGCCTTTATGCCGGCCGAGGTGACGACGGTGACGGTCGCGGGCGTGTCGGGCTCGCCGTTGCGCAGGCTCAGCTCCGTGCGCGGGGGCACGATGATGGCGTCGCCCGGCCCGGCGACGACCTCCTCGCCGCCGACGGTGGCCGCTATCCGGCCGGTCTGTACGACGAAGATCTCCTCGTGGTTCAAGCTGTGCGGCTCGCTGGTGGCTCCGGGCGCCGCGTGCAGCGTCCAGACCGCCAGTTCCGTACTGCCTCGCGAAGGAACCGCGAGGGGTCGGAAGGTGAAGCCGGGGCGTTCGAAGGCAGGAGCGTCGGCTCCGGTGGACAGGGGCATGGCACGTCCTTCATGGGTCCGATGAGCGCGTTCGGGAGCCGGGAAGCCGAGGAGGAAGGGCAGGAAGGGAAGGCAACGGGAAAGGGGGAGGCAGGCCCGGCGACGCACCCATGTAGTCAACTTGGTTGTCTTGTTGGAGCGTAAGCGGCAGCACCGCACATGGTCAACCAAGTTGCCTACTAGGGTTCTGCTGTCGACGTACCGACGCCACCGCCAAGAACCCGCCCACGCAAGGAGCCCCCTGACCGTGACTGCCGCGCACGACGAGCCGAAGCCGACGAGCGGTCCGGGCGATCTGCCCGGTCAGGTTCCGCTGCTGCTCGCGATGGTCTTCCGGGCCATGAACGACCGGTTCCTCGGCCGGCTGGCGGAGTTGGGCCGCGAGCCGCTGCGGCCCGCGCACGGCTACACCTTCCGCTATCTCGCCGCGCACACCGACGCGACCACGGTCGACCTCGCCTCCTACTTGGGCATCACCAAGCAGGCCGCCTCCAAAGCCGTCGCGGAGCTGGAGGGGTGGGGGTATCTGAGGCGTCACCCCCACCCTCGCGACCGCCGCGCCCACACCCTCGCCCTCACCGGGCGCGGGCGCGACTACCTCCGTCAGGCCGATCAGCTGTGGGCCGAGGCGGAGCAGGAGTGGGCCGAGCTGATCGGCGCCGACCGGCTGGCGGCGGTCCGCGCCGACCTGGAGACCTACCTCCGTCATACGTACGGCAGCACCGAGGTTCCCCTCCGCCCGGTGTGGTGAGCCCGCCCCGTACGGCGAGCCCGCACGGCCCGGTGGTCCGCCTCGCCCGGCGCTCCACCGTCCGGTCGCCGTCAGGCCGCGCGCTGCTGCTTGATCTTCGTGCCGAGCTCCTTGAACATCTGCAGCAGGTCGGCGGTCTCGGCGGGCGGCGGGGCCTGCACCGTGGCCTTGGCGCCGTAGTCGGAGTAGCTGGTGGCGGTGCCTATCTTGCCCTGCGGGGTCTGCATGTCGACGTTCATCTGCACCGGGAGGTCGTCGCCGTTGACCCAGACGTCGTAGTCGTAGCCCTTCAGGCCGGACTTCTTCATGTTGGCGAGCAGCTTTTCGCGCTCCTGGGGTGAGAGGAGATCTGTGCTCTTCTGGCCCTTGAGTGCCTCCTGGAGCGTCAGCGAACCCTTGTAGTGCTCGGCCCGCTGGCCGTTGACCTCGCCCGAGCCCAGGTGCTTGACGTTCGGCGAGTTGAGCAGCAGCGCGAGCTGCTGGGCCGGGTCCTGCTTGATGTCGGACAGGCCGGCGGTCAGCTGCTTGGCGAGCCCGGCGTCACCGGACTCCGCCGCGACCGCCTTCAGGTCCATCTTGGCCCAGGTCTTGCTGCCGTCGATCCGCTCGCCCAGGTCCATGTACATGACGTCATCGACCCAGATCAGGCGGTTCTTCTCGGCTCCGCCCGCCGCCGCGGCCCCGCTCTGGGTCACCGTCACGTCCATGACCAGCGGGCCCCAGCCCATGACGCCGGTGATGCGCGTCCGGCCGCCGCCTGCCATCGAGGCGGGCATCGACATCGTCATCGTGACCTTCGCGGACTTCGCCGCCGCGGTCTTCTTGTAGGCCGCGGTGAGCGCCTGCGTCGGCGTCCGCTTCCCGGCTGCCTGACCGGCTTCCTGGCTGCTGCGGGTGCCCGCCGCGCCCTTGGTCTTGTCGCCGCCGTCCTGGCAGCCCGTCACGCCCGCCAGCACGGCCGTGGCCGCCAGCGCCGCGGCGACCCGCCGCGCGATGTGCTTGTGCACGTCCCACCCCTGTGGTTCCGCCGGTGGCGTTCGTACCCACCCACGCCATCCGGATCTTTCCGACACTTACGCAACGCACAGTAATGCATAGGTCTGACATTGCCCGCGGGGGCCGTTCCGCGGCCCACGCTGCGGGCCATGGCGCTCCTGGCCCACGACCTCTACTGCCGCCATCTCCGCGCCGAGACCGACGCGTTCGCGGCCACCCTCGCCAACGCGGACGCGGCGGCGGCCACGGAGCGCAGGTTCACCGCGGACCCGTGAGTCGCAGCGGACGCCATGGACGAATGGCTGGAAACGCTGCCCTGCCCTCAGGCACGCACGCACAGGCCGCGGCTGGAGAGCGGGCGTACTGTCGCCGTCATGCCCGCTCCACACCGTCTCGCCCCCGCCTTCGCCCTGTTCCTGCTGGCCCCGTTCGTCGGTGAGTTTCTGCTCGGCAATCTCACGCTCGCCGAGTTGCCTCTCGGGCTCGTGCTGGCGCCGATGTACGGCTGTGGCGCTCTGCTGGTACGGGAGGTGGGGCGGCGCAGTGGGGGCGGGTGGCCGGCCATGGTGTTGTTGGCGACGGCGTACGCGTTGATCGAGGAGGGGCCGATCGACCAGCTGCTGTGGAGCGACTCGTACGCGGGGGCCGACCTGCTGCACGGGCCGTCCTACCTTCCGGCCCTGGGGATGAGTGTGGAGCTGACCCAGACGGTGCTGGCGCTGCACACGGTGTGGAGCGTGTGCGTGCCGATCGCGCTGGTCGAGACGCTGACCCGGTCGCGGCGCAGCGAACCGTGGCTGGGCCGCGTGGGGCTCGCGGTGGTGGCCGTCGTGTTCGTGGCGGGCGGGGTGCTGGTCTTTCTGGGGAACTACAGCGAGGAGCATTTCGTCGCCTCGCCGGGGCAGCTCGCCGGTATCTGTCCGGTCGTCGCCCTGCTGATCGCCGCGGCCTTCGCCGTACGGGCGCTGCGGCTGCCGCCGCTGCCGGGCCGGGCGCCCGCGCCGTGGCGGGTGGGCCTGGCGGCGCTGGTCGTGACGAGTGCGTACTGGGGGCCCGCCAATCTGCTCACCGACGACTGGTACGAGTGGGTCGGGGTGGGCGTGTGGTGTGCGGGGACGGCGCTGGGCGTGTGGTGGGTGAGCCGCTGGTCGCGCCGGGAGGGCTGGGTCGTCCGCCACCGGTTCGCGCTCGCGGCCGGTGCCCTCCTCACGTACGTGTGGGTGTCGTTCCCGGTCCGGCCCGAATCCGGCGGCTCCGTGCGCGCCGATCTGGTGGGCAACGCCGTGTTCGGGGCGCTCGCCTGTCTGCTCCTGATCTGGTGTGCCAGGCGAACGCGCGTACGCCCGACGGAAGGGAACGTAATTTCGCATACGTCGGCGGAGGCGTAACCCGGGCACGGCGGAGAACCCGGAAAGTTCGCGCGATTGCGCGAACGACTCCATGGAAAAGGTGACCGACCATGTCCTCGTCCGCCGCGGGTTCCCGCTATCATCTGCTCGCCCTCACGGGGCACGCGCCGACCGCCGCCACACGCCTGGCCAGGGCCGTCCGGCTCGGCGCGACGGCGCCAGTGGTTCTGGTGGACGTGTCGGCGGCCGACGGTCTGGACGTCGAGGCCCTGGGTACCCTGGCACGCCTGTCGATGATATTGCGCGCGACCGGTGGCGGGGTGGTGCTGGTCGGCGCCGACTCCGCTGCGCGCCAGCTGACCGCCCGTACCGGCACCGCCTGGCTGCTGCCCGCCCACCACGACGTCGAGTCGGCGATCGCCGGCCTGCCCCCCTCCGGCCGCCCGTGGACGGTCGCCGAACTGGCCTCGGGCAACGGCGACTTATCCCGTACGGCGGAAGGCGGCTGAGCGACGGCGTACGAGAGGGACGGGCCCCGGCGACGGAGGCGTACGAAACGGGGACAGGCCGCAACGACAGAGACGTACGAGATGCCGCGGCCCCAGCAGCGCCCCCAGCCGCATCCCAGCAGCGCCCCACCCGAAGCCCACAGCGAGCCCGCCGCCACCCCGCCGACACCCCCAGGCAACAATCACCGCATGGACATCCGGCAGCTGGAGTACTTCCTCGCCATCGTCGACCAGGGCGGCTTCCACCGGGCGGCATCGGCCCTGTACGTCTCGCAGCCGTCGCTGTCCCAGGCCGTCCGGGCGCTCGAACGGGACCTGGGCGGCGACCTCTTCCACCGGATCGGCCGGCGCGCGGTGCTCACCGAGGCGGGGCGGGCGCTGATCGAACCGGCCCGCGCGGCGGTGCGCGGGCTGGCGACCGCGCGGGCCAGCGTCGCCGCCGTGCACGAGCTGCGGACCGGGCGGGTGGAGGTGGCCGCGATGCCGTCCCAGGCGGTGGAGCCGCTGACCTCGATGATCCGTGCCTTCAGCGGCCGGTATCCGGGCGTCTCCGTGGTCATCAGGGCCGCGTTCACGTCCGGGGACGTGGTCGAGATGGTCCGTACGGGCGCGGTCGAGCTGGGGCTGCTCGCCACGTCGGGGCCGTTGCCGGACAAGGAGGTGACGTCCTGTCCCGCCGGGGAGCAGCGCTTCGTGCTGGTGGTGGCGCCCGACGGCCCGTTCGCCGGGCGCCGCGGCGTGGGCTGCGAGGAGCTGGCGGGGCAGCGGCTGATCGTCGGGCAGCGGGGCACCGGAATGCGGGCGTACGTGGACGGTCTGCGCGAGCGCGGCGTCGCGTTCACCATCGCGGCCGAGACCGAGCATCGGGTCGCCCTGCTCCCGCTGGTGCTCGCCGGGGTGGGTTCGGCGGTGGTGACGGAGTCCTGGCGGGCGATGGCCGAGCGGGCCGGCGCCCGGGTGCTGGACATCGAGCCGACGACGGCGCTGAACATCGGCCTGGTCAGCCGCCGTACGGGACTGTCCCCCGCGGCGCGGGCGTTCGTGACGACGGCGCTGGACCGGGTGGCCGGATGACGGACCCACGTCACCCTCCCGCGCTGATAGCACCTGCTTATCAGGCAGATCACCACTACGTCTTGGACGGTCCGACGGCCCCGTTGCTGCAATCGGACGCATGACGAACCACCGCATCGCCCTGATCCCCGGCGACGGCATCGGTACCGAGGTGCTGCCGCCGGCGCAGCGTGTCCTCGACACCGTCGGCCGCCGCCACGGCTTCGCGTTCTCCTACACCTCGTTCGACGACTGGTCCTGCGAGCGGTATCTGCGCGAGGGCGCGATGATGCCGCCGGACGGCCTGGACCGGCTGCGGGACAAGGACGCCATCCTGCTCGGCGCGGTCGGCCGTCCGGACGTGCCGGACCATGTCTCGCTGTGGGGGCTGCTGATCCCGATCCGCCGCGGCTTCCGGCAGTACGTCAACCTGCGGCCGGTCCGGGTCTTCGAGGGGATCGACAGTCCGGTGCGGGGCGCGGTGGCCGGGAAGGTCGACCTCGTCGTCGTACGGGAGAACGTCGAGGGCGAGTACAGCGAGATCGGCGGGCGCCTGCACCGCGGCTTCCCCGAGGAGGCGGCCGTACAGGAGTCGGTGTTCACCCGGGCCGGGGTGACGCGGGTGCTGGACCACGCCTTCGCGCTGGCCGCGGGCCGCCGCGGCCGGCTGACCTCCGCCACCAAGTCGAACGGCATCGTGCACACCCTGCCGTTCTGGGACGAGCTGGTCGCCGAGCGCGGCGCCGCGCACCCGGAGGTGTCGTGGGACCAGGAGCACATCGACGCGCTGGCCGCCAAGTTCGTGCTCGACCCGGCCCGCTTCGACGTGGTGGTCGCCTCCAACCTCTTCGGTGACATCCTCAGCGATCTGGCCGCCGCCGTGGCCGGGTCGATCGGCATCGCACCGGCCGCCAACCTCAATCCGGAGCGCGAGTTCCCCTCCATGTTCGAGCCGGTGCACGGTTCGGCGCCGGACATCGCGGGGCGCGGCGTCGCCAATCCGCTGGGCGCGATCTGGTCGGCCGCCCTGATGCTCGACCACCTCGGGCACCCCGAGGCGGCCGCGGACGTCACCGACGCCATCGCGGCGGTCCTCGCCAAGACCGACGTCCGCACGCCCGATCTGGGCGGCACCGCCACCACCGCGGAGTTCACCGACCGGCTCCTCGAACTCCTGTGAGGGCCGCGGCCCGGCGTACCCGCGCCGGGCCGCCGCTCCCCCGGCCGCGTCCGTTCCGCAGAGGAGACGAGGAGATCGCCATGGCACCGTCCGTGTCCGCCGCCCCGGCCCGGCCGCCCGCACCGGCGCCCGCCCGGTCCCGGCCGTGGTACCGGCAGCTCTACTTCTGGGTCCTGTTCGCGATCGTCTCCGGCGTCCTGACCGGCTGGCTGTGGCCGGCCGCCGGGACGGCGCTCGGGCCGGTCGGCACCACCTTCGTGGCCGCCGTGAAGATGCTGATCTCACCGATCGTCTTCCTGACCGTCGTGGCCGGCATCGGCGGCGTCGACAGCCTCGGCCGGGTCGGCCGGGTGGGTCTGAAGTCGCTCGCCTACTTCCAGGCGGGCACGCTGGTCGCCCTCCTGCTGGGCCTGCTCGCCGTCAACGTCTTCCGGCCCGGCGCCGGGGTGCACGCCGACCCCGGCACCCTGCGCCTGGAGGGCGACGCCGCGCGCTACGCCGAGCAGGGCTCGGACCAGAGCTGGTGGCACTTCCTCACCGACCTGGTGCCCACCAGCCCGGTCGGTGCCTTCGCCGAGGGCAACGTCCTCCAGGTGCTCTTCTTCTCGGTCCTCTTCGGCGTCGCCCTGAAGACCGTGGGGCCCGTCGGCGCGCCGATCGTGGACGGCGTGCACCGGCTGGGCGCGGTGGTCTTCAAAATCCTGCACCACGTGATGCTGGCCGCCCCCGTCGGCGCGTTCGGCGCGATGGCGTACACCATCGGTACGTACGGGATCTCCACCCTCACCGGCCTCGGCCGCCTCGTCGCCCTTTTCTACGGCACCTCGCTGGTCTTCGTCGTCGTGGTGCTCGGCGGCATCACCGCCTTTCTGCGGATCAACATCTTCCGGCTGCTGCATCACCTGCGGGAGGAATTCCTGCTCGTACTGGGCACTTCCTCCTCCGAGAGCGCCCTGCCGCGTCTCATGGCCAAGCTCGAAGGGCTCGGCGTCCGCCGGGACATCGTCGGGTTGACCGTCCCTACGGGCTATTCGTTCAACCTCGACGGCAGCTCGATCTACCTCTCGCTGGCCGCCGTCTACATCGCCCAGGCCACCGACACCCCACTGGGCCTCGGACAGCAACTCGGCCTGCTCGCCGTCATGCTGCTCACGTCGAAGGGCTCCGGCGGCGTCACCGGCGCGGGCTTCATCGCGCTGGCGGCCACGCTCTCGACCGTCGGTACGGTGCCGGCCGCGGGCATCATGCTCGTCTTCGGCGTCGACAAGTTCATGTCCGAGTGCCGTGCCCTGACCAACCTGGCCGGCAACAGCGTCGCCACCCTCGTCGTCGCCCGCTGGGAACACGTCCTGGACAGCGCACGCGTCAACCAGGTCCTGCGGACGGGCACTCCGCGCCCCGAAGCACCCGGGGAGCGGGCGTCCGCACCGGTTCCGGCCCGGCGTTGACCCCGGCGGACGGGCTGCGATGATCGTCTCCGACGGAAGGAGACGGTATGGAGCACATACTGCGCCCCGAAGGCGCACCGCCGGTCAACGGGTACAGCCACGCGGTGCGTTTCTCGGGACCCATGGTCGTGGTCTCGGGGCAGGTGCCGGTGGCCCCGGACGGTGCGGTGGTGGGTGCCGGTGACGCCGAGGCACAGGTCCGGCAGGTGTACGCGAACCTCGCCACCGCACTGGAGGCGGCGGGCTCGGGCCTGGAGCACATCGTCAAGCTGACGGTGTATCTGACCGACCTGGAGGATCTGCCCACGTTCCGGCGCGTACGGGACGAACACCAGGACGCGGAGCACCCGCCGGCCTGCTCGCTGGTGCGCGTCGCCGGGCTGGTGCACCCCGACTTCCGTGTCGAGGTCGAAGCCCTGGCCGTGGCGCCGGACAGCCCGGCCACCGCCTGACGGGCGCGCTGCCCCGTATACGGAGAGGGCCGCCCGGAGCGGGCGGCCCTCGTGGTGCGGGCGTGCGGTGGTTCCTGATGGAGCGGTGATCCTTGGAAGTGCTGGTCTTACGGGTCATGGCTGCGGTACGCGGCGCCTTTCCGATGCATCTGGGATCGACCGGTCATGGGGGAGCTGACCGCTCAACTGCGAGGAGGCCGATGGCCGGTGGTGATCGCGGCCGTCAGCAGGGGCGGGCGTACCAGACCGGGGTCCAACTGGCCGTGCCGGAGCTGTAGGCGCCGCCGGTGTTCCAGCGCTCGCTGCCGTCCCGGTTGTAGAAGCGGCCCACAGTGCCCGGGGTCTGGTTGTTGACCCAGGTGCCGTCGCCGACCAGATTGGGCAGCTGGTAGTAGCCGCAGCGGTAGTAGTCGAAGCTGTTGCCGTTGCCGCCGGCGCCGTTGGCCCAGCCGCACAGGTGCCCATAGCCACAGGCGGGCTTGATGTCGCCCTTGGCCGGACCGGCCGCGAGGTCGTGCGCGTACTTCTGGCCGGGGGCCCGGACGATCATGCTGCCGCCCGGTACGAGGATCTTGTTGGCGGAGACCTGCTTGCCGCCCAGGTCGGCTACGTAGCCGTCGACCTGCGCCTGGAGCTGTGCGGACTGGGTGCCGGTCAGGCCGGCCTGCCGCGCCTGCGCGGCGAAGGGGGTGGCGGTACCGGTGTCGGCCGAGGCCGCGCCGGTGAGACCGAAGACCGATGCCGCGGCGAAGGTACCGGCGGCGAGGAGCATCGCGGACATTCTTCGTATTGCCATGAACGTCTCCCTCGGGTGTCCGGGTGGGCGAGCCGGTACCGCCCGGCTCGCCCGTCCAAGATGCCCCGGAGAGCAAACGGCGGACCACCCGTTTCTGGTCCACCTCCCGCACCCCTTCCCCCAGTCACGGGTGACCGTGGAAATAGCCGCTGGCCAGGGCGGAAGCGCTGTTTCCGGTCCGCGCGCCACCGCCGTACACAGACCGTCACCCCCGGTGACCAGCGACACAAGACGCCCCAGGAATGCCCAAAAACGTCACTGGCGGCATCCGGGATTTCGCGTACAACCCGGACGGTGGCCCGTGCTTCGCCGGGCGTTCACCCGGACGGCGATCAGTGGACGGAAATCCCGCCGCCGAAGTACCGCCATCGGCAGGGCCGTTCACCGGAACCCCAGATCCGCCTCCACACCGCTCAGCTCGCAACTGGCCTCCCACAGCCGCGCCGCGACGGCGGCATCGGCCATCTGCTCCTGCACCGGCTCGGCCCGCGGCAGGCCGCGCAGCCCGAACACCCGCGGCCCCCACAGCTGTCCGCCCGTCGCCAGCGGGTCGAGGACGGCCCGTACGACGGGCCACGCGCCGGCGTCCTTGCCCTGGACGAGCACTCCGGCGGGCAGCCCGCGCAGCCGCTCGCCCGAGGTCCGTACGTGCACCGGCGGACGCGACGGCGTGCGGGCGTCCAGGGCGCCGCCGGGGTGGGCCACCAGGCTGCTGACCGTGCTGCCCAGCGCGCGCAGATGGCGGTCGAGGGCGAAACCGAAGGTCATCTGCGCCAGTTTCGAGCGTCCGTAGGTCCGCTTCGGGCGGTAGTCGTCCGCGCGGGACTGGAGATCGGTCAGGTCCAGTCGCTCGGATTTCGCGGCGAAGCTGCCGACGGTGACCACACGGGCGGCCGGCGCGGCCATGAGCAGCGGTGCGAGCCACCGGGTCAGCGCGAAGTGCCCGAGGTGGTTGGTCCCGAACATCAGCTCGTGGCCGTCCGCGGTCTCGCGGCGCGGCGGATCGTCGAGCGCCACCCCGGCGTTGTGCACCACCGCGTCGAGGCGGTCCAGCGCGAGCGCGTCCACGGTGGCCGGGAGGGACGCCAGGTCCGCGAGGTCCAGCGGCACGTGCCGTACGCGGGCGCCCGGGACCCGGGAGCGGATGCTCGCCGCGGCGGCCTCGGCCTTCGTACGGTCGCGGCTGCCCAGCACGACGGTGGCTCCCGTGCCGGCGAGCTGTTCCGCGACGAAGTAGCCGATGCCCGCGTTGCCGCCGGTGACCAGGATGGACCTGCCCTCGGCGGACGGCGGACGATGTACGTCCCAAGAACCGGACGGGGTCGGGTGCGGATGCCGGCTTGCGGAAGGCACGGTGTCGGGCTCCTCGGTCGCGTCGTGGGCCGCCGGGCGGCGGCGGGCGCCCGGCCGCCGCGGCGTCGGGCCGTCCCGTACGGCAAGATCGCAGCGGCCGCCGACACGGCGCCGATGCGCCACCGACGGCCCGCCGCCCCGGCGCTCCGTCCCGGCCCGGCGGGGGCCTGCCGGAGCGATCATGGGGGATGCGAGGATGGGCCGTATGGACATCCTGCGCAGGAACAACGTCACCGTCACGGGGAACCCGGACGGACCGGCCGTGGTGCTGGCCCACGGTTTCGGCTGCGACCAGAACATGTGGCGTCTGACCGTTCCCGCCCTGGCCGATGTCCACCGTGTGGTGCTGTTCGACTACGTCGGCTGCGGCCGCTCCGACCTGTCGGCGTTCCGGGAGGACCGCTACACCTCCCTCGACGGCTACGCGCAGGACGTGGTGGAGATCGCCGAGGCCCTCGACCTGCGCGACGCGACGTTCGTCGGGCACTCGGTCAGCGCCATGACCGGCGTGCTCGCCGCCCGGCGGGCCCCGGAGCGCTTCGGCGCCCTGGTCATGGTCGCCCCGTCCCCGCGCTACATCGACGACGAGGGCTACCGCGGCGGGTTCACCGCTGCGGACATCGACGAGCTGCTGGGCTCGCTGGACTCCAACTACCTGGGCTGGTCGGCCGCCATGGCGCCGGTGATCATGGGCAATCCGGAGCGGCCCGAGCTGGGCGAGGAGCTGACCCGCAGCTTCTGCGCCACCGACCCCGACATGGCCCGTGTCTTCGCCCGCACCACCTTCCTGTCCGACTCCCGCGACGACCTGAAGTCGGTGACCGTGCCGACGCTGGTGCTGGAGTGCACCCAGGACATGATCGCCCCGCGCGAGGTCGGCGCGTACGTCCATAGCCGCATCCCCGGCTCGACGCTGGTCACCCTGGACGCCACCGGCCACTGCCCGCATCTGTCCGCGCCCGAGGCCACCAACCGGGCGATCACCGGTTTCCTGACGGGGCTGCGGTGATGAGCCGTACCGGACGGGACAGCCCCGAGCCGCACGGGGCGGGCGGCGACGGCGCCACGGCCGCCGCGTTCGCCGCCCTGCTGGAGGACAGCGCCGAGGAGCTCTACGACTCCGCGCCCTGCGGCTATGTGTCCACGCTGATGGACGGCACCATCGCGAAGGTCAACGCCACGCTCCTGGACTGGCTCGGTCTGGAGCGGGACGCGGTGGTCGGGCGGACGCGGTTCGCCGATCTTCTCACCATGGGCGGCAAGCTGTACCACGAGACGCACTTCGCACCGCTGCTGCGCATGCAGGGCGAGATCAACGGGATCGCGCTGGAGATCCGGCGCGCCGACGGCACGCGTATCCCGGTGCTGGTCTCGGCCACCGTCAAGTACGGCAGCGAGGGCGAGCCGCTGCTGATCCGCGCCACCCTCTTCGACGCCCGCGACCGGCGCGCGTACGAGGAGGAGCTGCTGCGGCGCCAGCAGGAGGCGGAAGCGGCCCGCCGGCGGGCGGAGGCCGACCGCGCGCGCCTCCAGGAGGCGCTGGCCGCCCTCCAGCAGAGCCTGCTGCCCACCGTGCTGCCCGAGATACCGGGGCTGGAGGTGGCCTCGTACTACCACACCGCCTCCCCCGACCGGCTCGGCGGCGACTTCTACGACCTGTTCGCCCTGGACGGCAAGCGCTGGGCGTTCTTCCTCGGGGACGTGAGCGGCAAGGGCCCCCGGGCGGCCGCCCTGACCTCGCTGACCCGCTACACCCTGCGCGCCGCCGCACTGCACGACCCGGACCCGGAGGCCACGCTCGCCACCTTGAACACGGTTCTCCACGAGCGGTACAGCGGCGGCGATCCGCGGTACTGCACGGCCATATTCGGGGTGCTGGAGCCGGATCAGGACAGCGGGGAGGTCACCGTACGGCTCGCCTCCGGCGGCCACCCTCCCGCGCTGGTCCTGCGCGCCGACGGCACCTGCGACTACCTGCCCACCCCGGGCGGTCTGCTGGTCGGCATCCTGCCGGAGCCACGCTTCGTCACCGCCACCACCACCCTCGCCCCGGGCGACGGTCTCCTGCTGTACACCGACGGTCTCACCGAGGCCCGCACGGGCCCCGACCGCGCCCTGTACGGGGAGGAAGCCCTGCGTACGTTCGCCGCCGGCCATGCCGGGTCGCCGCCGCGTGCCGTGATCCAGGCACTGACCGGCCTGCTGGAAGGTTTCGGCGACGGCCTGGACGACGACACCGCCCTGCTCGCCCTCGGGGTCCCGGCTGTACAGTCCTGACCCGTTCTGTCCCTGTCCCTCCGACCCCACCCCAGAGATGAGCTCGCTGAAGATCACCACCCGAGACGCCGCGACCGGTCCCGTACTGGAGATCGTCGGCGACCTCGACTACGAGCACGCCGACGAGCTGCGCACCGTCGTGTCCGGCCTGACCCTGCGGCCGGGCCAGCGGCTGGTCCTCGATCTCGCGGCGATGGAGTTCTGCGACTCCAGCGGCATCACCGCCCTGCTGGCCGCGCGCCACCACGCCCTCGCCGCGCAGGCCGACATCGCCCTGGCCGCGGTGCCCGCCAACACGCTGCGCGTCCTCCGTTACGTAGGACTCGACCAGATCTTCACCTGCCACCCGGACAGCGAGACCGCGACCGCTTCCTGACGGGCGCTCCCGACCGCTGCCCTGGGACACACCGCCATAAGTCGCATTGTCCGACTTATTACTACTCGGGCCTCTTGTCGCACTCTTCGGCGTAGGCTCCCCGTCGACAGGACGGCCCCGGCAAGGGGTTTCTGCCGCACCAGGGGGTAATCACTATGCGCATGATCTCCACGGCTGTCGCCACACTGGCGCTCACCGCCTCCTCGCTGATCCCCGCCACGCACACCACAGCTCTCCACACCTCCGCCAAGGCTCCGCTGCCCGCCTGCAAGGGCCCGGCCTGCAACGGGCTCACGCCCGAGGAAGGCGGCTGTGCCGACAACGCGGACACGCTCGATTCGGGGACCCTGGGCAGCGCCAGGGTCGAGCTCCGCTACAAGGCGGCGTGCCGGGCCGCCTGGGTCCGGGTCCACGGCCCGGTCGGGACGATCGGCACGGTCGCCAACACCGCGAACCCGCAGAACACCTACGAGACCCGGATCGACCGGGGCAGCGACGCGCACTCCCGGATGGTCAACGACATGGACCTCAAGGCCGCCGCGTGCATGACCGTCCCCGGCGCCGGAACCGTGTGCACCGGCTGGAAGTGACACCCGTCCGCCGCACGGCCCAGGCCCCTCCCGGAGATGCCGTTCCTCTTCCGGCCGTCTCGCCACGGAACCCCGCTTCTCTGAGAGGCCCGGTACCTGACGCGCGCCGACCGCGTTGTTCAGTGTCGACGGCCCGGGCACGGGCCCCTGGACCGGACGGAGCCGCCCCATGACCGAGCCCCCGCCCCTGTCCTCCCCGCCGTTGCCGCGGCGCGTCTTCCTGGTCCGTACGGGTGTCCTCGGCGCCGCCGGAGCGGGACTCGCCGGCGGTCACGACCGGGCCGCCGCCGCGCCGGCGCCGGGTGTGGAGGAACTGCTCGGCCTGGTGCGGCCGGTGCTCGCGCGGCTGGCCCTGGACACCTTCCGCGGTCTCGCCGCCTTCGCGCTGCCCGGCGACGACGCGTACTCGCGCGCGCAGGGCACGCCGCGCGGCCGGGCCGGCGGGGTCGCCGCCGAGGCCGGTGAACTCGTCGCGGCCTCGCTCGACCGGTTCGTACCGTTCCCGCAGGAGGTGGCCCGGCCACTGACCATGGCGCTGGTGACGGCCACGGCAGAGGCGGGGATCGAGCTGCCCCGCCACCTTCCGTCGGAGCTGGGGCGGTTGGACGCCGCGCTGCGCCTGCTGCTGCGCGGGGACGAGAAGATCCCTCTGTCCCTCGTCGCGGCCGTGCTGCTCGGCCTCCTCGCCGCGCAGGTGAATCCGGCGGCGGGCGGCCCCTTCCTGTCGCCGTTCTCCCGGCTGTCCTACCGCGACAAGGCCCGGGCCTTCGAGCTGCTGGAGCACACCGACTCCGACCTCGTCGCCCTGCTGGACACCCACCTCCCGCAACCGCTGCGCGGCTCCGTGTCCGGCCTGCTGAAGTACCTGGGCAGCGGCCTGCTGTCCCTCGCCGCCTTCGGCTGCTTCACCGAGCATGCCGTATGGGACGCCGCGCGGCGCGACATCACGGCGCTGCCCGTGGGGTGGCGGCTCACCGGCTACGACGGCCGGGCCGACGGGCTCGACGACTTCAAGGGCTACTACCAGGGCCGTAAGGAGGCCGTCGGACGTGCGTGATGTCATCGTCGTCGGCGCGGGCGGCGGCGGCCCGGTGGTCGCCAAGGAACTGGCGGAGCGCGGGCTGGATGTCCTGCTGCTGGAGGCCGGTCCCCGGCACGCCCATCCCCGCGAGGAATGGACGCATTACGAGAACGACGCCAATCACCCGCTCACCGGGTTCTTCCGCTTCGGCCCTGCGGACCGGGCGAAGAGCGCGTGGTTCCGTGAGACCCCGCAGAGTTCCTTTGTCATGCAGCTCTCCGGCGTCGGCGGCACGACACAGCATTACTTCGCCAATTCCCCGCGCGCCTATCCGGGCGCGTTCTCCGGTTATTCCGGCCCGGACGCCGGCGCGTACGACACCCGCCACCGCTTCCCGTTCCCCTACGCCGAACTGGTGCCGTACTACGAGTGGGTGGAGGCCACCCTGCCCGTCCAAACGGCTGCGATGGGCACCAAGGAAGAAGTCTATTTCCAGGGGTGCGAAACGCTCGGCATTCCCGTGCAGACGGCCCTGACCACCACCGGCGATTCCTACCGTCCGCAGCAGAACGCCATTCTGCAGCCGGGCGGCCACGCCGGACGCACCGCCGACCCCCGCCTGCTGATCTTCCCCCGGTCCACCGGCTGTACGTTCTGCGGCCATTGCTCGCAGGGCTGTATGCAGCCGGTCCGCGCGCCGCGCAACCAGTTCGCCAAGCGCTCGACGGACAACAGCTACGTACCGATGGCGCTGACCGCCGACGTATGGTCCCCCGGCGGCCGGGCCGCCGAGCTGATCACCGACGCGTTCGTGACCCGTATCCACACCGAGGCGGGCGCGGCGACCGGCGTCACCTGGCGCAACCGCGAGTTCCTGGCCCGCAAGGCGACCGCGCTGCTGCGGGGCGCGGGGGCCCGTACGGTGCTGCGCGTCGACATGTTCCCCGTACCGCTGCACGTGCAGTCGTCCCTGCGTACGGGCCTGGACCCGCGCACCTCGGTGCTGGACGCCGACTGCCGCAGCCGCGCGGTCGACCGGCTGTACGTCGCCGACAACTCGGCCCTCGCGAACTCCCTCGGCGGCCCGAACCCGACCCTGACCACCCAGGCCCTGGCGGCCCGCACCGCCGAACGCGTCTTCACCCGGGTCTTCGGCGGGGACCCGTGGGTCCGCACCGGTGCGCCCGTCGTGTCGACGGACCTACGCGTCAGCCGCCGCCTCGCCGAACTGGGACTCTGAGCGCCCCCGAATGTCACGGTGACCCCGGCACCATTCACTCGTTTGAAGGAGGGAAGCGACGCCCGTACCGCAGTCAGCCTTTGGAGGCGCCCCAGTCCATGGTCACGTCCCGCCACCGCTCCCCGGACGGCCGTGAACGGATCACGCTCGACGAAGCCGAGGCCGGCCTCGTCGAGCAGTACCCCGACCTGGTCCGGCTCGCCTACCTGACGCTTCCGCCCACGCTCAGCAGACACCGCAAGGTCCTCACCGCCCACGGTCTCGTGCAGCGCGCGCTGCCCGGGTTCCGGCAGCGCAAGGCGGTCCCCCGGGTGCCGGCGCAGCGCCTGGGGACGGAGCGGCACGGGTCGGCGTGGGTACGGGAACGGGTGCTGCGCGCGGCGCTGGCGTACGAGCGGCGTCCGCGGTGGTGGCCGGCGAGCCTGCCGCCACCGCGTGCCTTGCGGCCCACGCTGCCGCTGGTGTGGGGGCTGCGGCTGTTCCCGCGGGCGGGCGGCCGGGAGGAGATCGCGTTGGGGCAGGCGCTCTCCGGGCTCTCCGCCGACGTGCGCGCGGCGTTCGTGCTGTGCCGCGCGGACGGGCTGCCCGAGACGCAGGTCCGGGCACTGCTCTGCGCGTCCGGGGCGCGCCGCCCGGACCGCGCCCTACGGATCGCGCGGCAGCTCGACGCCCCGGCCGTCGCTGCCGCCCAAACCCTGCTGCGCTCCGCCGAGTTCAACGCCTGCGCGGTACAGACCCGGCCCACGGACCTGCTGCGCCGCAGGCACCGGTTCCGCCTCGCCTGGGCGGTCGCGGCAGTGGTGGCGGTCGGCGCCGTGGTGCTGGCCGCCACCGGCGCCCCGACGGGACAGCGGCCCCCGCGCCCGGCCGTCGGCACCGCTACGGTCGCCCCCGAGGACCTGGTACGGGCGCCCCGCGAGGAGTGGGCCGACACCGCGCGCGTGGACTTCACCGCCTGGCCGCCCCGCGGCGGACGCACCGACGACCGCCACTTGCTCACCCGCGCCCTGGCAACCTGGACCAACCCCTCACGCGGCACGCACATCACCCGTACGCCCGGCACCTTCACCGGCCCTCCCCCGCCCGGCACACAACTCCTGTACGCGGGCGAGGCCGACGGCAGCGCCGTAGTGATCTTCCACGACGGCCTCCGCACCATCCGGTACACCGAACCCCTCTCCCCCGGCGGCCACGCCACCCTCGCCTTCGCCCGTACGGACAGCAGCGACATGACCACGGCCGCCGCACTCGTCGTCACCCGCCCGCACGGCGCGGCCCGCTACCTGACCGCCCCGTGGATCGCCGAGGCACAAACCCGCGACCTGCTGCGGCCCGACGCCCCCGCGCGGCGGTTGCGGGTCTCGGCGGAAGGCGTGACCGAGCCGGTACCCAGCCCGGTGGCGGCCGGGTCCTGCGGCTCATGGCCGACCCTCCAACTCCGCACATCCGCCCGCATCGCGGAGAAGAACACCTTCCTCATCACCGACCTCGGCGGCCCAGCACCCGTCCACCTCACCCACACTCCCCCACCGGGCGGCGACACTCCGACGTGGCAACCGCGCGAGGCAATCAGCGAGGCAGCCCTACGGAGCTGGTCCCGCACGGCCTGCCGCCTCCCGGAACTCCCCGACGGCGTACAAACGGTCAACGTATGGGACTTCGCCGACCAGCCCCTCCCCGAGGACGGCGGACGCGCCGTGTGGTCGTGCGTCCGGGCGGACACCTGGCGCGGACCGGGCGAGGTGACCGTGCTGTTGACGGCGCCGGGGGTGGCGGGGCGGGTGGTGGCCCGGGAACGCGCAACGGCGGCGTGCAGCCGGTACGGGCCTCAGGTCGTGGCAAGCGCCCGTTGGCGGGCTCAGTCCGGGCACGACTACCTGCTGGCGGCGGGGAGTCGGGGGGTTGTGGGGGTTGAGGTGGTGGGGGCCTTGGAGGAGGGGCGGTTTCTGGCGGTGCGGGCGGCTGCGGGTGGATGGGGACAGGTCAGGGGGCGCCTGGCCGGGGGCGGGAGGGCGATTGAGGTGGCGCGCTCGACGGAGGACTGACGGAAGGCGGGTGCACGGGAGACGACGGTGCCCCGATGAGCGGGTGGCCTTGTCGGCGCTTTCCCCTGGTGTCCTGAGCCGGGCCAGCAGGTGGCGGTCGTCGGCAGCGGCCATCGAGGGCGTGGTGGTCGGAGCTCGTGGAGGCCAGCGTTTCACCGAGGTTACGCTCGGCTCGATCGGCGCTCATTACGACGGGAATGGAAGGGTGTTCGGGCACTGGTGAGAGTCATCTTCGCCTGCGTCGAGGTCGGGTTGTGGGCCTGTCGGCCGGGCTACCGCTTCGCCGCGTCCTGCTGGCCGGCTCGCTCATTCGGCGGTCAGAACGTGTCGTCCGCAGGTGGAGGCGCGTACGCAGGACCGCTTCCGAGCGGCAGACGCGCTCGCGGTGGCCGCCTCCGGGACAGCTCGCAGTCGTACCGCCATACGGTCGACCGGTCGCGAGGCCGACGGGTGACGACAGCCCGAATCGTTCATCCGTCCGACGACGCCCCCTCCGCCAAGGGCCGTCGCCCCAGTGCCCCCGCCTCGTTCCCGGGGAAGAGGAACGAGGTGGCAGCGAGCCCGGCCCCCGGCTTCGCCGCACCGTCACTGCGACAGGGACCTGCTCCGCCGAAGAGCCGTTCGCGCCTCACCCCCGTCCGCCTCGCGTCACGCTCGATGGGCCCCGCACCTGCGGCACGCCCGTCAGGACCGTGCGCTGCTGTGCCCAGGCCGTACGGTACTTCAGCATGGCGAGGACCATGGTCACGGTGAGGAGGAGTGCGCCGCCGTCCGTCACCGCGCTCGGGATGATTCCCCAGGTGCCGTACAGGGCCGTGGCGGCGTCCCACATTGAAGGCGGGATCACCCAGAATCCGAGTCCTTGCGTGCAGTTCACGGCGAGCACGAGCCACCACAGGGCGCGCGGCCGGGTGCGCAGGGCCAGGATTCCTGCCGCGTTGCCAAGAATGTAAAGGCAACCGACGATCCGGAGCCACAGGGTGAAGCCGGGAGCGGAGGCCGCCGGATCGGCGCTTCCGCTGGTTCGCATCATCATTTCCACCAGCTCGTTGTTGATGATGACGAAATTGTGCACGGTGGTGCCGATGGTGAAGACGATCGAGCACACGCCCACCGTGATCTGCAGCTTCTTCGTGGCGGGTGTGGCTACCCATTGCGTTCCGGTGCTCATGGCAGCCCCTCAGTAGGTCGGCTTCCTGCCGCGTCATCCATAAGGACGCGTCCCGGCGTTGATTACCTGGCGGCCGGCGCCTCGCCTGGAAGCAGAGGCCCGCCGGGCCCTGTCACCCGACCGTGCCGTGCGCCGCCCCGCCGCCCAGTCCGAGAGCCGGGCTTGAAGCTGCCGCAGCGGAAACCTCTACCGTCCTGAACAGGGCCGGGGATTCCGGCCCGGTGAGGCACGTGTGAGGGAGGCGGCGATGGCCTGGCCGATCGCGGAGGTCGCCCGGATGTCGGGGGTGACGGCCCGGACACTACGGCACTACGACGAGATCGACCTGCTGCCGCCGGCCTGGACCGGGGCCAACGGCCATCGCTACTACGAGGAGCGCCAACTGCTGCGGCTGCAGCAGGTTCTCGTGCTGCGGGCGCTGGGCCTGGGACTGCCCGAGATCGGCCGGATCCTGGCCGCGCAGGTCGACGAGCTGCAGGCTCTGCGGGGCCACTACCGTCGGCTGCTCGCCGAGCGCGACCGGCTGGATGCCCTGGCCGGCACCGTCGCCCGCACGATCACCGAACTGGAGCAGTCCAGGAAGGACGGCACAGACATGATCAGCATCAGCCGGCCGGAGAACCTGTTCGAGGGCATCCGGTCCGCCCAGTGCATCAAGGCCCTGCACGGATTCCCGGAGCTGGTCGGGGCCGTCGAGCGGCGTACCGCGACGTTGAGCAGGGCTGAGGTCGAAGCCGACGAGCGCGAGCGCACGGCGCAGATGATCCGGCTGGCCGAGTTGATGGCCACCGGCCTGCCCGCCGACGCCGACGCGGTGCAGGCCGAGATCGACGCCCAATACCGGACGTTGGCCCGGAGCCGGGCAGCCACCGCCGAGGAGTACCGCGCGATCGGGCGTTGCTGCGTGGAGAACGAGCACTGGCACGCGGCGTACGAGGCGATCGCGCCGGGCCTGGCTGCCTACCAGCGGGCCGCCATCGAGGCGTACGCCGCGACGCGGCTGCGCTGAACCGGGGCAGGGCCGCCGCCACGGGGGTGCGGCGGCCCTGCCGGGACAGGCCACTTGCCGGTTCCGCCGGCCAAGGGCCCGCAGCCGTCGAGGAACGCCCACCTCTGCCCAGCGACGCTGCCGCCTGCCGTGGTGTACAAAGTGTTTCGCCCTGAGTTCGGGCGCGGCCCGGTAGCCGTGGGTCACGCCGGCCCCGCCGATCCGCAGCTCGCCCGTGACCCAGGACTGGTTGCCCAGGGGCCGGCCGTACGGGACGGAGGCCCAGCCGGCCGGGACGCCCGCGGGTGCGGCCGGCACCCGCACAGCACCCACACCCACCCCCGGAACCCCACCCCCGGCGCACATCGCACCCCCTCCCCACAGCCATCCCGAACCCCCCGTTCCGCTTCCGGCAACGGTTGCGCGGTGGATCACCACTGGAGTTAACTGGTCCCGTCGAACGGGGGCTGGAAAAGGGGTCGTGCCGGTGTGTCCGGGCGGCCGTCCTGCCGGCGCGGGCGTATGACACGGCCCGGCGCCGCCGTTCTTCTCTTCGCGGCCTGCCGCCGCATTCCACGCCGCTGCCCTGAAGCCCAATGGTTCTCGCGGGCAGGGCACTTCACAGAGGAGACGTCATACATGTCACGGGGAACCGCTGTGCCGCGCAATGCACGCGAGGAATACGAACGCAGCGGATGGCTCGCCGTTCCGGACCGGCTCGCTCCGGAAGCGCTGGAGAAGGTGCGGGACAGCATCGCGGCGATCTCCCGCACCGACCGGCCGGAAGTGGTGCAGGAAGCGGGCAGTGACACGGTGCGGGCGCTGCACGGCTGCCACGGTTACGACGACGTGTGCGCGCAGCTCGTACGGCATCCCCTGCTGCTGGACCTGGCCGAGGAACTGGTCGGTGACCGGGTGTACGTGTACCAGTTCAAGGTGAACATCAAGAGCCCGCGCGAGGGCCAGCAGTGGCCCTGGCACCAGGACTTCGCGTTCTGGGCGCACGAGGACGGCATGCCGGCGGCGGACGCGGTGAACATCGCGATCAACCTGGACGAGGTGCACGAGCACAACGGCCCGCTGACGGTCCTCACCGGCTCGCACCGTCTGGGCCTGATCGAGGCGCCGGAGGCGGCGCGGGCGGTCACCGGGCGCGACTGGCACGAGCATGTGTCGGCGCGGCTGACGCACACCGTGCCGGACGCGCGGGTGCGTGAACTCGCCGCGGACTTCCCGCCGGTGCGGATGACCGGCCCGGCGGGCGCGATCACCGCCTTCCACCCGAGCATCGTGCACTCGTCCACCGACAACCTCTCGGACGACCGGCGCGCGGTGCTGCTGATCACGTACAACTCGGTGCGCAACGCGCCCGTCCGGCCGAGCCGTCCGGACTTCCTGGTCGGCCGGGACACCACGCCGGTGGAGCGCCTGGTGGGCGCCCTGGCGTAACGGGGGCCGAGCGCGCACCGGAAGGCCCGCGCCGCCGCGAGCGGTGCGGGCCTTCCGGGGGTTCAGCGCGCGGCGCCCTGCCCGACGGCTTCTCCGTCCAGCAGATCCGGCACCGAACGCAGCAGGCCGAGGAAGGCGTCGAGGTGCCCGGCCAGTTCCGTACGGCTGTACAGCGCGTCGTTGCCGTCCAGGGAGATCTGGAGGCCCTGGCCGTCCAGCCGGTCGTACACGTTGACGGTCAGGTCCTCGACGGGCCCGGCGGCGAGGTTGTGGACGGTGGCCGGGTGGCCCGCGTAGCCGTTGCCGAAGCCGAAGGACATGATGTTCACGTCGGGGCCGAACTGCTTGCGGCCCTCGGGCAGTCCGGGCAGCTCCCGCACCAGCCGCTCCTGCGGGTAGCGCTGGTGCTCGACGGCCTCCGCCAGCCGTACCGAGACTTCGGTGACGACCTCGGCGAATGTGCGCTCCGGGGTGACCGTGACGCGCAGCGGCACGGTGTTCGTCAGCATGGCCGGTACGCGGCGGAGCATCGGGGCGGTGCGGCCGGTGACCGGCAGGCCCAGGACGACGTCGCGCACGCCCGTCGCACGGTGCAGCAGTACGGCGACGGCGGCGAGCACCACCTCGGGCCAGGTGGCCTCCAGGCGCCGGGCCGCGGCGCGCAGGGCGTCCACGTCGCCGGGGCCGAGGTGGCCGCTGTGCCGGATGTAGGAGCGGGTACGCGGCGGCTGCCGGTCCGCGAGGCTCGCGACCTCGGTCTGGTCCGCCATGCGCGCGAGCCAGTACCGGCGGTCCGCCGCGAACTCCGGCGACTCCTGGTAGGCGGTGTCCGCCGCGACCGCCTCGGCGAGCGTGCCGGGCGGGCGGGGGCGGCGCGGGCGTCCGGTGACCAGCGATGTGTAGACGTCGGCGACGTGCGCGGCGACGAGCGAGAGCCCGAAGCCGTCCACGACGACGTGGTGGGCGGCGCGGTACCAGAAGTGACGCTCGGGGCCCGCCTTGAACAGGGCCCAGGTGAACAGCGGTCCGGTGGCGAGGTCGTAGGTCCTCTCCAGATCCCGGCGCATCCGGCGTTCGGCGGCGGCGCGCGGGTCCGGTGCGGCGCTGACGTCCTCGTAGACCAGTGGTACGTCCACCGTGTCGTCGATGTCCTGGCAGAGCCCTTCCTCGCCGAGGCCGAAGCGGGCGCGCAGGGCCGGGGTCGCGGCCACCACCTCGCGAAGCGCCGCCTCGAAGAGGGTGCGGTCGACGGGGCCTTGGATGTCGCAGTACTCGGCGATGTTGAAGGACCGGTCGTCCGGGTCGAGTTGCTGGGCGACCCAGACGCCGGTCTGGGCCGCGGACAGGGGCAGTCGTACGGTCATCCGGCGGCCCGCAGCTCGCCGACGAACGCCACGACGCTGTCCAGGCTGTGGAATTTCTCGGCGAGCGGGGTGTCGCCGGGCATGACGACGCCGTAACGCTTCTCGATAAAGGCGCCGAGCCGGGCCACGGAGAGCGAGTCGAGAATCCCCCATTCCAGCAGCGGGGTGTCGCCTTCGACCGCGCCCTGGCCTTTGAGGACGTTCTCCTCGATGAATCCCTTGACAGCGTCAAGGGTCTCGCTATCCTTCATTTATCTCCCCCAGAGTTCATGTCAGGTATACGTCGGCATTTTCGCCGCATTCTCCCACCGAGCGGCTCCGCGAGCTGCACCTGACGGTAAATCACGCTACTGTTCCGCCGGGTTGACTGTCAAGGAACTTGATCTTTCCGGGCGGGCCGGGCAAGGAAGACATGGAGACCCGACTGTGAAACTGCACCAGCTCGTCCGGGAAGCGGCCCGGCGGACTCCGGACGCGCCGGCCGTCTCCGGTCCGGACGGGTCGGCGAATTACGCGCAACTGGACGCCTGGGCGGACACGATCGCCCGCGAACTGGCCGCCCGCGGGGTGCGCGAGGGCGACCGGGTCGGCATCTGGCTCGACAAGTCGGTGGCGGCCGTCGCGGTCATGGAGGCCACCCTCCGGCTGGGCGCCGCGTATGTGCCGCTCGATCCGCAGGCACCGCCGGCGCGCGTGGCCAAGCTGGTCGGCAACTTCACTCCGGCCCTGGTGGCGGCCCCTCCGGAGCGGGCCGCCGCACTGGCGGAGCGCGGTGTCACGGCCCCCGTCATGACCGCCTGGCCCGACGGCGGCGCCTGGGACCGGCTGCCCGCGGGGCCGGTGCGGCCCGGCCCGGACGTGCCGGAGCCGGACATCACCGACGACGACCTCGCCTTCATCCTCTACACATCCGGTTCCACCGGTGAGCCGAAGGGCGTGTGCCACAGTCACAACAGCGCGTGGGCGTGGGTCGAATGGGCCGCGAAAGCGGAGGGCGCGACGGCCGCCGACCGCCATTCCAATCACGCTCCTTTTCATTTCGACATGACGGTGATCGACGTTTACGTCCCGTTCTCCGTCGGCGGTTCCGTGCATCTCGTACCGCCGGAGACGGCATACAACGCCAAAGCCCTGGTCCAGTTCCTCGTCGACCATGCGATCACCGTCTGGTATTCGGTGCCGGCGGCCCTGATGCTGATGATGCGGCACGGCGGTCTGCTGGAGACCGAGGTGCCGTCGCTGCGCTGTCTGCTGTTCGCCGGTGAGTCCTTTCCGATCGGTCCGCTGCGGAAGCTCCGGCGGAATTTTCCGGACATTCGGTTCATGAATCTCTACGGTCCGACGGAAACCACCGTCTGCACCGCATACGAGGTCGGTGACATTCCGGACGACCGGCTGCTGCCGGTACCGATCGGCGGCCCGGTGTGCGGGGACCACGTCGTCGCGGTACGGCCCGACGGGCAGCCGGCCCGGCCCGGCGAGGAGGGCGAGCTGATCGTCACCGGGCCGAGCGTGATGCTCGGCTACTGGGGGCGCCCGCCGGTCACCGACCGGACGTACGCCACCGGTGACATCGCGCTCGTCCTGGAGGACGGCACCTTCCAGTTCGTCGGCCGCCGCGACGCGATGGTCAAGGTGCGCGGCAACCGCGTGGAACTGGGCGAGGTGGAGGCCGTTCTGCAGAGCCACGAGGGGGTCGCCGAGGCGGCCGCCGTGGTGCGCGGCACCGGCATCGACGCCGCCATCGTGGCGTACGTGGTCGCCGCGGACGGTCACGATCCCTCGCTCATCGGCCTCAAGCGGCACTGCGCCCAGCAGCTCCCCCGGTACGCGATCATCGAGACCGCGTACCGGCTGCCGTCCCTGCCGCGCAACGCCAACGGCAAGGTGGACCGCCGGGTGCTGACCGAGCGCGCCGCCGCGGAGGCGGACGGGGCGTCCGCCCCCGCGTAGGGGCGCGCGGTGGGTGCGGTGGCCGTGCGGCGGCGCGGTCACCGCGCCGCCGACCCCGCGCCCAGCGTGCATGGTTGCGCCGGTTCACACGCGTCCTCCGGCGCCCCGTAGCCGTCCTCGGCCGGGCCCCCGGAGACCTCCGTGTCCTCCTCGTACGGGACGTCCCCGTAGACGTTCCGTACCCACGACTCCTGGTAGATGGTGTCCAGGTAGCGCTCGCCCAGGTCGGGTGAGATGGCCACGGCCGTGCCGGGGGCGCCGGAGCGGTGGGCGGCCAGCCAGCGCCGGGCCCCGGCGACGACCGTGCCGGTGGACCCGCCGAACAGGAATCCGGCGGCGGCCAGCCGGTGGCAGGTCCGTACCGTCTCGGGCTCCGGCACGATCACCACGTCGTCCACCAGGGAGGGGTCGAGCTGCGGCGGCCGGACGCCCGCGCCGAGCCCCGGGATCATACGGGTGCGCGGCGGTCCGCCGAAGGTCACCGAACCGGCCGTGTCCACGGCCACCACGGTCACCGGGCGCGTCCACTGCCGGAAGAAGCGGGCGCACCCCATCAGCGTGCCGGTGGTGCCCGCGCCGACGAAGAGCACGTCCAGGTCCGGGAACTGGCGGGCGATCGCGGGGGCGGTGGTGTGCTGGTGGGCGAGGGCGTTGTACGGGTTGGTGTACTGGTTCAGCCAGACGTACCGGGTGTCGGAGGCGCACCGTTCGCGGACGTACCGCAGCCGTGCGCCGAGGTAACCGCCTTGTTCGTCGGGCCGGTCGACCGTGTGCACCTCGGCGCCCATGGCCTCCATCAGGCGCCGGGTGCCGACGTTGCAGCGCGCGTCGGTCACGCACAGGAAGCGGTGGCCTCGGTCCGCCGCAATCATGGCGAGCGCCACGCCCAGGTTCCCGGACGACGACTCCACCAGGACCGACCCCGCGCGCAGCGCGCCGGAGCGCTCGGCCGCCTCGACCATGGCCGCGGCGGCCTTGAGCTTGACGGAGCCGGCGAAGTTGAAGCCCTCGCACTTCAGGTGCAGTGCGGTGCCCAGCACCGGGCGCAGGTCGACGTACAGGTCGTCGGTGTTGAACTCCTGGGGAGAGGTGATCACCGGCACCGCGGCCACCCCGCCTCACGCATGGCCGCCACCGCCCGCCCCGTCGCCCGCCGGTCCGGGCGTCTTCGCCGGGTCGTCGCCGTAGCGGCTGGTCTCGTGGAAGAAGTCGTCGACGACCTTGAGGGTGCCTTCGGCGGCCACTTGGTCGTAGACGTACTTGCTGACCGCGAGGTCCAGGACACCCAGCCCGAACGGTGAGAACACCACGGTCCGGCCGGCAGGCACCGTGGTCCGGCCGGTCATGACGTCGTAGAGGGTGCCGTCGATGAAGTCCCGGTTGCCGGTTTGCTGTTCGGCGAGGTGCGGCGAGGTGTCGGCCTTCAGGCAGTGTTCGATGTCGTCGACGATGTTGGCCGACTCCAGGATGACGCCGGGTGCCAGGTCGCGCAGTGACACGTGCAGGACGACCGGGTGGTGGGCGAACCACCCGGGGTCGGTGACGTGCGGGGTGCCCGCGACGGTCGCGAACACCACCAGATCGCTGGACCTGATCAGGTCCTCGGCCCGCTCGTGCACGGTGACCTGCCCGGTGGCGCCGCTGCGCGCCAGGTACGAGCGGAAGCCGCCCGCGTGCTCCAGGTCGAGGTCGTGCACCCCCACCTCGTCGAAGGTCCAGCCCGCGCCGTGCAGGTAGGTGTGGATGTAGCGGGCGATGAAGCCGGTGCCGAAGAAGCCGATACGGCGCGGCCGGCCGCGCTCCTTGGTCAGTACGTCGGCGGCGAGGGCGGCGGAGGCCGCGGTGCGCGCGGCGCTGATGATGGAGCTCTCCATGCAGGCGATCGGGTAGCCGGTGGCCTGGTCGTTGAGCACGACGACGGCGGAGGCGCGCGGGATGCCCGCCTCGATGTTCTCCGGGAAGCTGGAGATCCATTTGATGCCGTCGACCTTGCTCTGCCCGCCGATGGAGGCCGGCAGCGCGATGATGCGCGAGGAGGGACGGTCGGGGAAGCGCAGGAAGTACGACGGCGGGTTGACCGTGTCGCCCTCGCCGTGGACGCGGTAGGCCGCTTCGATCAGCGCGATGACGTGCTCCTCCTGGCCGGAGAGCACCTGGTGCACCTGCGAGCCGGGGACGACGGCGAAGGGGGGAATCCGGACGGTCATGAGGGAGCGTGGCTCCGTTTCTCCGAAGGGGCGGGGGTCAGGAGTGGGTGGGCGAGCAGTCGGCGAGCCGTACCGGGGTGCCGAGGACCATGCCCACCTCGCGCGGCCCGGTGAAGGGCTCGCGGCTGTGCGCCATGCGGATGTTGTCGACGAGCAGCACGTCACCGGCCTGCCACGGTTCCCGGAGGGTGGCCGCCTCGTAGACCTCGTTGACGGTGGCGACGGTCTCCGGTTCGAGGGGGGTGCCGTCGCCGTAGCGGGTGTTGAACGCCAGGGCGTCCTGGCCGAGCTGGCGCACCAGGTAGTCGCGGATGGCCGGTTCCATGGTCCATTCGCTGAGGAACGCGATCTGGTTGAACCAGACCCGCTCGCCGGTCAGCGGATGGCTGATCACCGCGGAGCGGCGCTGGCGGGTGCGCAGACTGCCGTCCGGCTGCCAGGTGAAGTCGATGCCGTTGGCCGTGCAGTACGCCTCGGCCTCGGCCCGGTCCTCGGTGCCGAACGCCTCCGTCCAGCCCAGCCCGACCACGCTGTTGTACGAGCGGGTCAGCTGCCAGCCCTGCGCCGTGAACCGCTCGACGATCGGAGCGGGCAGGTCGGCGAGGACCCGGCGGGCGTCGGCGAGGCCGGTCACGCCGCCGGTGGCGGGCGGGGTGAAGCAGCCGATGGCCAGCAGCCGGGGGAACTCCAGCGCGTAGCTCAGCTCGTGGTGCATGCACATGGGCTGGTCCGGCGGCCACTCCAGGGAGGAGGACACCGGTCCGCCGAGCGGGCGGCGGCGGGCGAACGCCTCGCGCTCGGGCACGGCCGGGCCGGTGACGGGTCCGGCCAGCCGTCCCAGCGCGGCGGCGTCGCGTACGCCCAGGCCGCGGACGAGGACGGCGCCGTGGCGCAGCAGCGCGGCCTCCAGCGCCGGGCCGCGCTCGGCGGCCCAGTCGCCGAGGTCGGCGGCGGGCACGGCTTCGTCCACGTGCAGGACCGGCGGCTTGCCGGGGGCGAGTTCGAGGGCGGCCTCCAGGTCCGGGGCCGGTGCGTCCGCGGACTGCGGTACGGCGTCGGTGGCGGGCGGCTGTGTCATGCGCTGATGTCCTTCTGCTGGTCGTTCTCGTCCATGGCCGCGGCGAGTTCGGACAGGACCGGGAGCCGGACGATGTCCTCCAGCGTCACCGCGTCCCCGATGGCCACGCCCAGCCGTACGGCGGACAGCGAGGTGCCGCCGGACTCGAAGAAGTGCTGGTCGCGGCCGATGCTCTCGACGGGTATCCGCAGCACCTCGGCCCACAGCCGGGCGAGCCGCCGTTCGGTGCCGGTCCGGGGCGCGGTGCCGTCCGTACCGGCGTCGGACGCGGTGCGGACCGTGGCCAGTTCACCGGCGTGCCGGACCAGGGCCTTGCGGTCGGTCTTGCCGTTGCCGGTCAGCGGCAGGGCCGGCAGGTGGTGGAAGTACTGGGGAACCATGTACGCGGGCAGGGCCTCGCCCAGCGTCCGCCGGATCTCCGCCTCGTCGAGCGGGGCGTCGGCGGCGTAGCAGGCGACGAGGTGCTTGCCGTGGTCGGGGCTCTCCAGCACCACGACACCGGCGTCCCGCACGCCGGGCACCCGCAGCAGCCGGTTCTCGATCTCGCCGATCTCGATGCGGAAGCCGCGGATCTTGGTCTGCGCGTCCCGGCGGCCCAGGAACTCCAGGCTGCCGCTGGGGAGCCACCGGCCGATGTCGCCGGAGCGGTAGAGCCGCTCCCCGGGCCGGTGCGGGTCGCTGCCGAACGCGGCGGCGGTCCGCTCGGGGTCGTTGATGTAGCCGCGGCCGACGCAGACGCCGGAGAAGACGATCTCACCGGGTGCGCCGAGCGGTACGGGGGCGAGCGCCTCGTCCACGACGTACACGCGGACGTTGTTGACCGCCGGGCCGAGCGGCACCCGGTCCGTCTCCGGGACCCGGTCCATCACCTCGTGGTTGGTGTCGTCACAGGTCTCGGTGAGGCCGTAGGCGTTGACCAGCTTGATGCCGGGGTACGCCGCGAACCACCGCTCGGCCAGCTCCTTCTTCAGCGCCTCACCGGTCGCCGAGACGCTGCGCAGCCGGCCCAGGGGCCGCGGGTGCTCCTCCAGGTAGGTGAGCATCACCTCCAGGTAGGAGGGCACCACCTGGAGGACCTCCACGTCCCCGTCGACGACGCTGTCCACGTAGCGCCGTACGTCGAGGATGTCGCGCTGCCCGATGATCCGGGTGCGGCCGCCCACCAGCAGGGCGCTGACGAGCTGCCACAGCGAGATGTCGAAGCACTGCGGCGCGGTCTGCGCGACGGTCTGCTCCGGGCCGATCTCCAGGTCGTCGATCTTCGCGAAGAGGTGGTTGACCAGGCCCGCGTGCTCGCACATCGCGCCCTTGGGCTCGCCGGTCGAGCCGGAGGTGAAGTAGATGTACGCGAGCCTGTCGGCGGCCACGGGCACGCCGGGGTCGGTGTCGTGCGCGCCGTCGGCGGCCGCCTCGGTCATCTCGGTGATCAGCAGGCGCGCGGTCGCGCCGTGGTCCGTCAGCGCCTCGTCGAGGGCGGCGGTGGCGCCGGGCTCGGTGAGCACGAAGCGGCAGGCGCTGCGGGTGAGCATGGCGGCGATGCGGCCGGCCGGGAAGTGCGGTTCGACGGGCAGGTAGACGCCGCCCGCCTTGAAGACGCCGAGCACGGCGGCCAGCCAGTCGAGGTGGCGTTCGGTGACCACGGCCACCACGTCCTCGGGCTCCAGGCCGCGGTGCAGCAGGGCATGGGCGACGCGGTTGGCCCGGCGGTTCAGCTCGTCGTACGTCCATGAGGCGCCGTCGTGTTCGGCGGCGGTGCGGCCGGGGTGCTGCCGTACCCGCTCCTCGAACAGTTCGTGCACGCGCCGGTCGGGCACCGGGCGTTCCGGGCCCGCCAGGCCGTCGATCTGGTACGCCAGTTCGTCGGCGGACAGCAGGCTCTGCCGGTGGTGGGCGGCCTTCGGGTCGGCGGCCAGGTGTTCCAGGGCAGCCACGTGATAACCGGCGATCCGTTCCGCGTACGGCAGGTCGACGACGTCCGCACGGCCGTCCAGCCGCAGGTGCAGGCCGTTCTCGGGTGTGCCGCCGAAGGCGACGCGCAGTACGAGGTGTGTGCCCGCGTCCGCCAGGTCCTTGAGCTCGGGTCCGGCCGGTCCGGCGGTGTCGCCGAGCGTGGAGAGGTCGCACACGACCTCGTACCGCTGTTCCGTGTCCCCGGGGCCCGCCGCGCCGTCGGCCGCGCGGTGGGCGGCGAGCACCAGTTGCTCCCAGTCGCCGTCCGCCACCGGCACCCGGCACGGCCGGTGCGCGCCGCCGTCGCCGGGCGCGGCCCGGCCCGTCAGCACGTCCGTCTCGCCGGTGAGCGCCGACAGCACCTTGGCGTGCGCCGCGAGGAGGACGGCGCCGACCGGCACACCGAGCCGTTCGGCGAGCCCGGTGAGCGCCGGGGCCAGGGAGTCGGGGACCCGGCACGTGTACGCGGTGGCGAGCCCGCCGTCCTGCTGTGGCTCGGTGCGCCATCGCGGGATGGCGGAAACGGTCCCGGACCCGCTGGGGGAACCGGTGTCTGTCGGTGTGGCCATGTTCTCTGTGCCTTCGCCGGAGGAGTGGTGACCGGGGGCGCCGTACGCGGTGGGCGCCCCCGTGGCTGCTGCGCTCTGCGGACGCGTCTCAGGACCCGGCGGCCGCCATGGCCTCGACCAGGGTGGCCGGACGCATGTCGGTCCAGTGCTCCTCGACGTAGGCGAGGCAGGCGTCCCGGGTGTCCGCGGTCTTGGCGACGGTCCAGCCGTCGGGGACCTCGATGAAGGCGGGCCAGAGGGAGTGCTGCTTCTCGTCGTTGACGAGTACGAGGTAGCTGGCGTCCGGGTTCTCGAACGGGTTGGTCATCTCGGGTCCTTAACTTTTTCTCGGTGGGCGGACGGCGCCGGGAAGGCGCCGTCCGGTCGTATGTCGTGGCTCAGGTGCGGTCGGTGGGCCGGGGCATCCGGCGCAGGGCGGGCCGCTTGGCGGCCGGTTTCGGTGCCGCCGCCAGGCGTTCGGCCAGCCCGGCGACGGTCGGCGCCTCGAAGACGGTGCCGATGGCGACCTCCGTGCCCAGCGCCGCGCGGATGCGGCTGACCAGGCGGGTGGCGAGCAGCGAGTGCCCGCCGAGGTCGAAGAAACTGTCGTCGATGGAGACCCGCTCCACGCCGAGCACTTCGGCGAACAGGCCGCAGAGGGTGGTCTCCTGCTCGGTTCGGGGCTTGCGGCCGCCGGCCGTGGCCGCGTAGTCGGGCACCGGGAGGGCCTTGCGGTCCACCTTGCCGTTGGGCGTCAGCGGCAGCCGGTCGAGGACCATGACGGCCGACGGGACCATGTACTCCGGCAGGCGCTCCGACAGGCGCGCGCGGGCCGCCTTGACGACCGCGCCGATGCCGCGGGCGGCGACGGGGTTGTTGGTCCAGGGGCCGCCGGTGGTGGCAGGCAGGTACACGCCCGTCAGGGCCGCGTCCCCGTCGTCCGCCGGGAGGAGCACCGCGTCGAAGAGGGCCACCGACCGCGACGACCAGGTGGGGATCACGTGCAGACCGTGCTCCCTGCCGCGCGCGACCAGGTCTTCCGGATCGACCGGGGCCCCGCCGAAGTCCTCGGCGTCCAGACCGTCCAGGGCCCGTTCCGCCGCCACCTCGGCCACCAGGCGCGCATTGGGTATACCGGTGATACGCAGCGGCCCCTCGGGCAGCGCCCCCAGGTCCAGGCCGGCGCTCCACGCCACCTGCCGGACCCCGGACAGGTCCACAACCCGCTCCGGAGCCTTGTGCAACACCACCTCGTAACGGTGCCGGGTCAGCTCATTGTGGTACGCGCCCGGCTTCAGCCGGACATCCAGCGCGCCCACCCGTTCGTCCCGCTCCGCCAGCTCCGCGAAGAACTCGGGGGCGGTCACCAACTCCTTTTCCAGCAGCACCGCCCGGTCCACGACCGCACGCGCCGACGCCCCACGCCCGGCGTTGACCGCCGCGTGCAGCGCGCGCAGCGAACCGGCATGCCGCACGTCGCCGATCACCAGCCGGCCGCCGGGCGCCAGCAGCTCCAGCGCCTGGCCGACGACCTTGGCCAGGTAGGCGTCGTCCGGGAAGTACTGGATCACCGAGTTGATCAGTACGGTGTCGAACGTGCCGGCCGGCAGTCCCTCCGTCACGTCGGCGGCCTGGCAGCGCAGGTGCACCCGGTCGCCGAGGCCCGCCGCCCGTACCTGGCCGGTCAGCCGCTCGATGACGGCGCCGGACAGATCGGTGCCCCAGTACGCGTCCACGTGCGGGGCCAAGTGCCCCATGAGCAGGCCCGATCCGACGCCGATCTCCAGCACCCGGCAGCCGCCGAAGCCGCGTACCCGCTCGACGATCGCGTCCCGCCAGGCCCGCATCTCGTCCAGCGGGATCGGCTCGCCGGTGTAGGAGCTGTCCCAGCCGGAGAAGTCCTCACCGAGGCCGAAGGTCTCGCCGCCCGGCCCGGAGTAGACCGAGTCGTAGATCTCCCGCCACTCCCCCACCTGCGCGTCGACGCCGGAGGCGGCCTCCTCGACGGCTCCGGCCACCGCGGCGGCGGCGAGGTCGGGCACGACGTAGGCGGCGAGGCGCTGGTCGCCGGGGACGTCCTCGCGGGCCAGGACGACGGCCTGCCGTACGCCCTCGGAGGCGGTCAGCAGCGACTCGATCTCGCCCGGCTCGATACGGAAGCCACGCACCTTGACCTGCTCGTCGGCCCGGCCCAGGTACTCCAGCTGCCCGTCGGCCCGCCAGCGCGCCAGGTCACCGGTCCGGTACATACGCACCCCCGGCTCGAACGGCGACGCCACGAACCGCTCCGCGGTCAGACCCGCGCGGCCAGCGTAACCACGGGCCAGGCCGGCGCCCGCCGCGTACAGTTCGCCGACCACACCCACCGGCACCGGCCGCAGCCCGGCGTCCAGCACATACGCCTTGGTGTTGGCGACCGGACGCCCGATCGGCACCACGCCGCCGGTGAACGTGTCGCTCATGGACACCGCGACCGTGGACTCCGTCGGGCCGTACGCGTTGACGACCTTTCGGCCGCCGGCCGACCAATGCGCCACCAGCTCGGGCGGCGCGGCCTCGGCGCCCACCACCAGGCAGGCGAAGTCCGTCAGCGCGGCACCGGCGCCGTCGGGCAGGGTGGCCACCACCGACGGCGGGATCAGGGCGTGGGTGATGCGCCGGTCGGCGAGGACGCTTTGCAACTGCTCGCCCACCAGGCGCCCGCCCTCCGGCACCACCAGTGTGGCGCCCGACGCGAAGGCGACGACCAGTTCCCAGACGGCCGCGTCGAAGCTGGGCGAGGCGAACTGGAGCACCCGGCTCTGCGCCGTCACCCCCAGGCGTTCCCGCTGGGTGTGGGCCAGGCTCGCCACGCCCCGGTGGGTGACCACCACGCCCTTGGGCAGGCCGGTGGAGCCGGAGGTGTAGATGACGTACGCCGGGTTCTCCGGTGCGACGCGCACGCCCGGGTCGGTGTCCGGGAAGCCGGACAGATCCTGCCGCAGCGCCGCCTCGTCCAGCACCAGCACCGGCGCCGCGTCGGCGAGCAGGTAACGGCGGCGCTCCTCCGGGTAGTCCGGATCGACCGGTACGTACGCGCCGCCCGCCTTCAGTACGGCGAGGACCGCCACCACCAGGTCGGCGGACCGGGGCAGCGCCACCCCGACCAGGTGCTCCGGGCCCACGCCCTGCCCGGCCAGCCAGTGCGCCAGCCGGTTCACCCGTGCGTCCAGCTCCCCGTAGGAGAGCGACAGGTCACCCGCCACGAGGGCGGTCGCGTCCGGGGTGCGGCGGGCGTGCTCGGCGACGAACCCGGCGAGGGTGGTGCCGGGCACCTCGGCGGCCGTCCGGTTCCAGCCGGACACCACCTGGTCGCGCTCGCCGCCGGACAGCAGCTCCACCTGGCCGATGCGCAGCGACGGGTCGGCCGTCACCTGCTCCAGCAGCCGTACCCAGCGGTCGAGCAGCGCCTCGACCGTGGACCGGTCGAAGAGGTCGGTCGAGTACTCGACGGTGGCGCTGACGCCCTGTTCGCCGCTGCTCTCGTCCAGGCTGAGCAGCATGTCGAAGCGGGACCTGCCGATGCCGACCGCTTCCGGGCTGACGCGCAGGCCGGGCAGTTCGAAGTCGCTGCGGGGCGTGTTCTGGAGGACCAGGGCGACCTGGAAGAGCGGGTGGTGGGCGGTCGAGCGCTGCGGGTTGAGGACTTCCACCAGGTGCTCGAAGGGGACGTCCTGGTGGGCGTACGCGGCGAGGCTCGACTCCCGTACGCGTGCGAGGAGTTCCTCGAATCCGGGGTCGCCGGAGGTGTCCGTCCGCAGTACGAAGGTGTTGACGAACAGGCCCACCAGATCGTCCAGCGCCTCGTCCGTACGACCGGCCACACCACTGCCCAACGCGATGTCCGTCCCCGCGCCCAGCCGCGTCAGCAACGCCGCCATACCGGCCTGGAGAACCATGAACACCGTCGCGTTCGCGCGGCGGGCCAGCGCCACCAGACGCTGGTGCAGCTCGGCCGTCAGCTCGTAGTCGAGGTGGGTGCCCTCGTACGTGGCGACCGCCGGGCGCGGCCGGTCGGCGGGGAACGTCACCTGCTCCGGTACGCCCGCCAACTGCCGCCGCCAGTAGGCGACCTGCTGGGCATAGAGGCTGTCCGGATCGCTCTCGTCACCGAGCAGTTCGCGCTGCCACAGGGTGTAGTCCGCGTACTGCACCGGCAGCTCGGCCCACTGCGGGGCGGCGCCGCGGGAACGCGCGGTATAGGCGGCCACGAAGTCGCGGGCGATCGGGCCCATCGACCAGCCGTCGCCCGCGATGTGGTGGACGAGCAGCAGCAGGACGCCGACCTGCGGGCCGGTACGGAAGAGCCACGCCCGGACCGGGATCTCCCCGGCCAGGTCGAACCCGTACTTCGCCGCCGCGTCGAGGGCGGCCGGCAGCTCCGCCTCGGTGAGGTCCCGGCTCTCCCACGGGAAGTCCGCCTCGGCCGGGTCCAGCACCCGCTGGTGCGGCTCGCCGTCGGTCACCGGGAAGACCGTGCGCAGCGACTCGTGCCGCCCGATCACGTCCCGCAGGGCGGCGCGCAGCGCTTCCGCGTCCACGTCGCCGGTCAGGCGCAGCGCCAGCGGCATGTTGTACGTCGCCGTGCGGCCCTCCAGCTGGTGCAGGAACCACAGGCGGCGCTGGGCGAAGGACAGCGGCACCGTGCCGGGGCGCTCCATCGGGACCAGGGCCGTACGGGTGCGGCCGTTGCCGGTGAGGCGGGCCGCCAGTCCGGCGACGGTCGGCGCCTCGAAGACCGCGGCGATCGGCACCTCGACGCCCAGACTGCCGCGGATGCGGCTGACCAGGCGGGTGGTGAGCAGCGAGTGGCCGCCCAGGTCGAAGAAACTGTCGTCGATACCGACCCGGCCCACGCCCAGCACCTCGGCGAACAGGCCGCACAGCACCTCTTCCTGCGGGGTGCGCGGGGCGCGGCCACCCGGCGTGGCGGCGTACTCGGGTACGGGCAGCGCCTTGCGGTCCAGCTTGCCGTTGGGCGTGAGCGGCAGCCGGTCGAGGACCATGACGGCCGACGGCACCATGTATGCGGGCAGTCGCGCCGCCAGATGGTCGCGGGCCGCCTCGACGATGGCGCCGATGCCCTTGGCGGCCACCGGGTTGTTGGTCCAGGGGCCGCCGGTGGTGGCGGGCAGGTACACGCCCGACAAGGCCGCGTCCCCGTCGTCCGCCGGGAGCAGCACCGCGTCGAACAGGGCCACCGACCGCGACGACCAGGTGGGGATCACGTGCAGACCGTGCTCCCGGCCTTGTTCCACTAGGTCCTGCGGATCGACCGGGGCCCCGCCGAAGTCCTCGGCATCCAGACCGTCCAGGGCCCGTTCCGCCGCCACCTCAGCCATCAGACGCGCATTGGGTATGCCGGTGATACGCAGCGGCCCCTCGGGCAGCGCCCCCAGGTCGAGACCGACGCTCCACGCCACCTGCCGGACCCCGGACAGGTCCACGACCCGCTCGGGCGCCTTGTGGAGGACGACCTCGTAGCGGTGCCGGGTCAGCTCGTTGTGGTACGCGCCGGGCTTGAGCCGGATGTCCAGCGCGCCGGGCTTGAGCCGGATGTCCAGCGCGCCCACCCGCGCGTCCTCCGCCGTGAGGCCCGCGAAGAACTCGGGCGCCACGACCAGTTCCTTCTCCAGCAGGACGGCCCGGTCCACGACGGTCCGCGCCGCCGCGCCCCGCCCGGACTGCACCGCAGCCCGCAGGGTTCGCAGCGACCCGGCGTGCCGTACGTCGCCGATCACCAGGCGGCCGCCGGGCGCGAGCAGGTCGAGCGCCCGGCCGACCACGCGTGTCAGGTACTCCCCGTCGGGGAAGTACTGCACGACGGAGTTGATCAGTACGGTGTCGAAGGACCCGGCCGGGAGCCCCGTCACATCGTCGGCCGCCTGGCTCCGCAGCCGTACGCGCTCGCTCAGCCCCGCCTCGGCCACCTGCTCCGTCAGCCGCTCGACGACGGCGGCCGACAGGTCCGTGCCCCAGTACTCGTCCACGCCGTCGGCCAGGTGCGCCATCAGCAGACCGGAACCCACGCCGATCTCCAGGACACGACGGCCGCCGAACTCCCGCACCCGGTCCACGACCGCGTCCCGCCAGGCGCGCATCTCGCTCAGCGGGATCGGCTCGCCAGTGTAGGAGCTGTCCCAGCCGGAGAAGTCCTCGCCAAAAGCGATGCCCCTGGCGCCGGTCCCGGCGTACACCGAGTCGTAGATCTCCCGCCACTCCTCGACCTGCGCATCCCCGTCGGCCTCCGCGCCAGCACCTGCCCGCGCGGCCACGTCCAGGTCGGGAACGACGTACGCGGCCAGCCGCTGGTCGCCCGGCACGTCCTCGCGGGCCACCACCACGGCCTGCCGTACGCCGTCCGAGGCCGTCAGCAGCGACTCGATCTCGCCGGGCTCGATACGGAAGCCGCGCAGCTTGACCTGTTCGTCGGCGCGGCCGGCGAACTCCAGCTGCCCGTCGGCGCGACGGCGCACCAGGTCACCGGTCCGGTACATCCGCGCGCCCGGCGCGAACGGGCAGGCGACGAAGCGTTCGGCGGTCAGTCCGGGGCGCCCCACGTATCCGCGCGCCACCTGGACGCCGGTCACGTACAGCTCGCCCACGACGCCCACGGGCACCGGCCGCAGGCCCGCGTCCAGGACGAAGGCCCGGGTGTTCCACATGGGCCGGCCGATCGGCACGGCGTGGCCGCCGGCGTCCTCGCCCGTCCAGACGGCGGAGGCGACCTGGATGGTCATCTCGGTGGGGCCGTACAGGTTGGACAGCTCGCAGTTCCAGGCCGTGCTGATGCGCGCGGCCAGGTCGGGGCGGAGGGCCTCGCCGCTGGACCAGATGTGGCGGACCGCGTGCCCGGCGGGCGGCTCGGGCAGGGTGGCCAGCAGGGACGGCGGGAACTGGGCGACGGTGACGCCGTTTTCCGCGATGTGGGCGACCAGCCGCTGCGGGTCGCGGACCACGTCGGCGGGCGCCACGCTGATCGCGGCACCGGTCAGCAGCGGGAACCAGATCTCCAGGCCCACCGAGTCGAACCGCACCGACGTACGGAACAGCAGCACGTCACCGGGGCCCACCGGGTAGGCGGCCCGCATCCACTGGAGGTTGTTGGCCAGGCCGCGGTGCTCGACGAGGACGCCCTTGGGGCGGCCGGTGGAGCCGGAGGTGTAGATCACGTACAGCGGACTGGCGGGGGTCAGCGGTGTGGTGCGCTCGCTGTCCGCCAGGTTGCCCGCGGCGTGCCGCGCGACGGCTTCGGTGGTCTCCGCGTCGTCGAGGACGACGGCCGGGACGCCCGCGGCGGCCGTGTCCAGGCCGCTGTCCCGGGCGACCAGAGCCAGCCGGGGCCGGGCGTCGCGGAGCGTGGCCAGCAGCCGTTCGGCCGGGTCGTCGGGGTCCAGCGGCAGGTAGGCGCCGCCGGCCTTGAGGACGCCGAGAAGGGCCACGACGGTCTCCGCCGAGCGGGGCAGCGCGACCGCGACCAGCCGCTCGGGTCCGACGCCGAGCCCGACGAGGTGCCGGGCGAGCCGGTTGGCGCGCGCGTTCAGCTCGGCGTAGGTGAGCGCGGTGTCGCCGTGCAGGACGGCGGTGGCCTCGGGCGACCGGTCGACCTGTGCCTCGACCAGGTCCACCAGGGTGCCCGGGTGGACGTCGGCCGCGGTGTCGTTCCAGTGCTCCAGCAGTTGCCGGCGCTCCTGCCCGGTGAGCAGGTCGGCCTGGCCGATCAGCCGCTCGGGCGCGTCCAGGGCCTGTTCCAGCAGCCGTATCCAGCGGGCGACGAGGCTTTCGACGGTGGACCGGTCGAAGAGGTCGGTGGCGTACTCGACCAGCGTCGCGATGCCGGCCGGGCGGCCCGCCGCGTCGTACTGCTCGGTGAGCGAGAGCAGCATGTCGAAGCGCGAGGTGCCCGCGTCCACCTCTTCCATCCGGACTCGCAGGCCGGGCAGGGTGAAGTCCCCCTGGTCGGTGTTCTGGAGGACCAGGGCGACCTGGAAGAGCGGGTGGTAGGCGGTCGAACGCTGCGGGTTCAGCAGCTCCACCAGGTGCTCGAAGGGGACGTCCTGGTGGGCGTACGCGGCGAGGCTCGACTCCCGTACGCGGCCCAGCAGTTCCTCGAAGCTCGGGTCGCCCGAGGTGTCCGTCCGCAGCACGAAGGTGTTGACGAACAGGCCCACCAGGTCGTCCAGCGCCTCGTCCGTACGACCGGCCACCCCACTGCCCAGCGCGATGTCCGTCCCCGCGCCCAGCCGCGTCAGCAACGCCGCCATACCGGCCTGCAGCGCCATGAAGACCGTCGCGCCCGAGGCGCGGGACAGGTCCGCGAGGCGCTGGTGCAGCGCGGCGTCGATGGTGAACTCCGCGTACGAGCCCTGGTACGAGGCGACCGCCGGGCGGGGCCGGTCGGTGGGGAACGTCACCTGCTCGGGCAGGTCGGCGAGCTGGGCGCGCCAGTAGGCGACCTGGCGGCTGAACAGGCTGTCCGGGTCGGACTCGTCGCCGAGCAGTTCGCGCTGCCACAGGGTGTAGTCCGCGTACTGCACCGGCAGCTCCGGCCACTGCGGGGCCGTGTCCTGGACGCGGGCGGTGTAGGCGGCGACCACGTCGCGGGCCAGCGGGCCCATGGACCAGCCGTCGCCCGCGATGTGGTGCAGCAGGAGCAGCAGCACGCTGTCCTGCGGCCCGGCTTCGAAGAGCCAGGCGCGCACCGGCGGCTCACCGGCCAGGTCGAAGCCGTACCGGGCGGCTTCCTCCATCGCCGACGGCAGGTCCGCCTCGGTGACCGTGCGGCGCTCCCATGCGAAGTCCGCCCCGTCCGGGTCCAGCACCCGCTGGTACGGCTCGCCGTCGGTCTCCGGGAAGACCGTACGCAGCGACTCGTGCCGTCCGATCACGTCGCGCAGGGCCGCGTGCAGTGCTTCCGCGTCCACGTCGCCGGTCAGGCGCAGCGCCAGCGGCATGTTGTACGTGGCGGACGGGCCTTCCAGTTTGTGCAGGAACCACAGGCGGCGCTGGGCCGACGACAGCGGCACCCGGTCGGGGCGCGCCACCCGGGTGAGCGCCGTACGGGTGTGCCCGCCCGGGGCCAGCCGTGCCACCAGTTCGGCGACGGTCGGCGCCTCGAACACGTCCTTGATCGGCAGCTCGGTGCCGAGGACGCTGCGGATGCGGCTGACCAGGCGGGTGGCGAGCAGGGAGTGCCCGCCCAGGTCGAAGAAGCTGTCGTCGATGCCCACCCGGTCCACGCCCAGCACCTCGGCGTAGAGGCCGCACAGGACCTCTTCCTGCGGGGTGCGGGGCTTGCGGCCGTCCGTCGTGGCGGCGTACTCGGGTACGGGCAGGGCCTTGCGGTCCAGCTTGCCGTTCGGGGTGAGCGGCAGCCGGTCGAGGACCATGACGGCGGAGGGGACCATGTACTCCGGCAGGCGCTCGGCGAGGCGCGCGCGGGCCGCCTTCACGACGGCGCCGATGCCGCGGGCGGCAACCGGGGTGTTGGTCCAGGGGCCGCCGGTGGCGGCGGGCACGTAGACGCCGGAGAGCGCGGCATCGTCCGCGCCGTCCGGCAGCACGACGGCGTCGAACAGCGCCACCGAACGCGACGACCAGGTGGGCACGATCCGGAGTCCGTGCTCACGGCCCCGCGCGACCAGGTCGTCCGGGTCCACGGCCGGGCCGTCGAACTCCTCGGCGTCCCGGCCGTCCAGCGCCCGCTCCAGGGCCGCCTCGGCGACCAGGCGCGCGTTGGGTACGCCGGTCAGGCGCAGCGGTCCCTCGGGCAGCTGCGCCAGATCGGTACCGGTGCTCCAGGCCACCTGCCGGACCCCGGCGAGGTCCACGACCCGCTCGGGCGCCTTGTGGAGGACGACCTCGTAGCGGTGCCGGGTCAGCTCGTTGTGGTACGCGCCGGGCTTGAGCCGGATGTCCAGCGGTGACGAGTTCCTTCTCCAGGAGCACGGCGCGGTCCACCGCGGCCCGTGCGGACGCGCCGCGACCGGCGTGCACCGCGGCATGCAGCGCGCGCAGCGAACCGGCGTGCCGGACATCACCGATGACCAGGCGGCCGCCGGGAGCCAGCAGCTCCAGCGCCCGGTCGACGACCCTGGCCAGGTACTCCCCGTCCGGGAAGTACTGCACCACGGAGTTGATCAGCACGGTGTCGAAGGAGCCGGACGGCAGGCCGTCCACATCGTCGGCCGCCTGGGCACGCAGCCGTACGCGCTCGCTCAGCCCCGCCTCCGCCACCTGTACCGACAGCCGCTCGATCACGGCGCCGGACAGGTCCGTGCCCCAGTACTCGTCCACGTCCCGCGCGAGGTGGGCCATCAGCAGACCGGCACCCACACCGATCTCCAGCACCCGCGAGCCGCCGAACTCCCGCACCCGCTGCACGATGGCGTCCCGCCAGGCCCGCATCTCGCTCAGCGGGATCGGCTCACCGGTGTAGGAACTGTCCCAGCCGGAGAAGTCCTCGCCGAAGGCGATGCCCTTCGTACCCGTCTCGGCGTACACCGAGTCGTAGATCTCCCGCCACTCCTCGACCTGCGCG